>CABPXX010000257.1 GCA_902461475.1 uncultured Eubacteriales bacterium
CTTAGGGGGGAACGCCCTAAGCGATTCTTTCCCCCATTTCTCATCGGGGAGAAATGGGGCCCAGCGGAGCGTCCCCACCGGGGGCGCTGGTTTTCACCAGGGCAATGGTGGAAGGCCCTCTTTCCCAAAAGAGAAGAAAAAGGGCTGTTGCAGGCACAGCCTGCAACAGCCCCCAAATGAGCGTGATTACTGGAACAGCTTGGACACAGACCGCTCCTCGTAGATGCGGGCAATGGCCTCGGCGAACATGTGAGCCACGGACAGATACTTGATCTTGGGGCACACCTCGGCGATGTCCTCCCGGGGCTGGATGGTGTCCAGGAACAGCACCTCGTCCAGCACAGAGGCATTGATGCGCTCAATGGCAGGGCCGGAGAGCACGCCGTGAGAGGCGGCAGCGGTGACGGACTTGGCGCCGCCGATGTCCACCAGAGCCTGGGCGGCGTGGCACAGAGACCCGCCGGTGTCCACCATGTCGTCCAGCAGGATGACGTGCTTGTCCTTCACCTCGCCGATGATGTTCATCACCTCGGAGGAGTTGGCCTTCTGACGGCGCTTGTCCACAATGGCCATGGGCATGTCCAGCTTCTGAGCGAAGGCACGGGCACGGGCCACAGAGCCCACGTCGGGGGAGACCACCATGGTCTCGTCGTGGACGGCGGCGAAGCGGCGCAGGAAGTGGTCCACAAACACAGGAGAGCCCAGCAGATTGTCCACGGGGATATCAAAGAAGCCCTGAATCTGGTTGGCGTGCAGGTCCATGGTCAGCACACGGTCGGCGCCGGCCCGGGTGATCAGGTTGGCCACCAGCTTGGCGGAAATGGGGTCACGGGGCTTGGTCTTACGATCCTGACGGGCGTAGCCAAAGTAGGGGATGACGGCGGTGATGCGGCCGGCAGAGGCGCGCTTGAGAGCGTCGATCATGATCAGCAGCTCCATCAGGTTGTCGTTGACGGGGGAGCTGGTGGACTGAACCACGAACACGTCGGAGCCACGGACGGTCTCATGAATGGAGACAAAGTTCTCTCCATCGGAGAAGGCGCCCACCTCGGCACTGCCCAGGGGAATGCTCAGGTCCCGGCAGATGGCCTCGGCCAGGGCACAGTTTGAGCTTCCGGAGAAGATTTTCAGATCTTTACCGTGAGAAATCATTGTTGTACTTCCTCTCTGTGTGTGATGTATGGTAGGGGTATCCAGTGCCGGGACGGGGCGTTGCCCGCCCACCACAATCGCTGACAAAATGCATCTAAAATATTATATCAGAATCCACCGGTTTTTGAAGAGGGAAATTGAAATTTGTCCAAAATCCTTCCTTCTACACAAAAGAAGCATACAAATTTCCCCCCGGCCTGTGAAATGGGCAACAGACCGGGGAAAATTTAACACAGATAAAATACAGTTTCTGGAAAACTCAGCAGCAACCCACCCGGGCCATCAGCCGACGGCGCAGGGGAATGATGCGATACAGCTGGGCCACTTCGATGGTGGCGCACAGCTTATCCGCCAGGTTTACCGCAATGGCCACCCGAGAGCGGGGCAGATGCACCGCCAGGGGGAACATGTGGGAGACGATGGCGTTGGCCTCTCGGTCGCTGAGGTCGGGGCACAGGGCCTGGGCATTGCGCAGGGCAAACACGGGGTGGTCCAGGCACTGGTTGCCGGGATGGGCGTTGCGGTCTGCGGGGTCATAGAGGTACAGGTCGTGGAGCAGTCCCGCCCGGGCGGCGGCCCGGCAGTCCCAGCCGAAGCGCTGGGCAATGCGGTAGGCCATGTAGGCCACAAAGAGGGAGTGCTCATAGCAGGTCACGGAGAAGTGGTGCCGCCATTGCCGCATGGCATTGACCTCCTTGGAGGCGAGCAGAGGAGCCAGGCACCCGAAAAACTCCTCTGCGTGGGGTGATATCCACATAGGAAAAAACCTCCTATCTCTATAAACACAGGGTTGACATCTTTCCACCTCTAGTATAGCAAACCGGGGTGTCGTTGTCAGCAGATTTCGGGGAGAAAATTTTTTCCTGTGCACGTTTATGAGGCGTTTGGATGGTGCGGACAAAACACAAGGCGCTGTGGAAAAACTTCCACAGCGCCTGGAAAACTTGTTGAAGGTTTTTACTTAATGGGCTCGCCAGCGGCCTTCTTGGCCTCAATCTCACGCAGAGCGTCCTTGTAGGACAGGTTCACACGGCCCTTCTCGTCAATGTCAGTGACCTTGACCCAGATCATGTCGCCGATGTTGACCACGTCCTCCACCTTCTCCACGCGGCGGTTGGCCAGCTTGGAGATGTGCACCATGCCGTCCTTGCCGGGAGCCAGCTCCACGAAGGCGCCGAACTGGAGGATGCGCACTACCTTGCCGTAGTACAGAGCACCCACCTCGGGGACGAACACGATGGTCTCGATGGTCTTCTTGGCGGCCTCGCAGGAAGCCTTGTCCACACCGGCAATGAAGATGGTGCCGTCGTCCTCGATGTCGATCTTGGCGCCGGTGTCGGCACAGATCTTCTGGATGACCTTGCCGCCGGAACCGATGACCTCCCGGATCTTGTCGGCGTCGATCTTCATCTTGATCATCTTGGGGGCGTTCTCGCTGACCTCAGCGCGGGGCTCGGAGATGCAGGGCAGCATGATCTCGTCCAGGATGGCGAAACGGGCGTCCCGGGTGATCTCCAGGGCCTCCTTGATGATGGCGTGGGACAGACCGTCGTTTTTCAGATCCATCTGGATGGCGGTGATGCCCTTCTTGGTACCAGCCACCTTGAAGTCCATCTCGCCGTGGAAGTCCTCCACGCCCTGGATGTCGATGAA
>CABPXX010000258.1 GCA_902461475.1 uncultured Eubacteriales bacterium
AAACTCCACCGTGGGTAAGTTTCTGATTCCCGTCCTCCGGGCCATGAAGGCCGGCCAATCCATCAAAGAGATTGGCCCCAACTGGCATATGACCAAGCAGGGTACCCCCACCATGGGCGGTATTATGTTTATGGTGGGCATCACGGTGGCGGTGCTGATCTTCTGTTGGAAGGACCTGATGAGCGGAGACTATTCTGCCTTCATCGTGCTGGGCCTGGCCCTGGTATACGGGGGCATTGGCTTCATCGACGACTTTGCCAAGGTGCGCAAACATGAGAACACCGGCCTCACCGCCGGGTGGAAGCTGCTGCTGCAGCTGGCCGTGTCCGTGGTCTTCCTGGCCCTGATGCGCAATTTCGGCTATCTTTCCCCCAACCTGTACGTCCCATTTGCCAACATCGACATCCCTCTGCCCTGGGCGGTGTACCTGGTGTTTGCCGCCTTCGTGCTGGTGGGCTGTGTTAACTCGGTGAACCTCACCGACGGCCTGGATGGCTTGGCGGGCTCTGTGACTCTGCCCGTGGCCATCTTCTTCTCCCTTCTGGCTGCCTGGTGGGATAAGGGCAGCGTGGGTGCCTTTGCGGCCGCTCTGGCCGGAGGCATTCTGGGCTTCCTCATTTATAATTTCTACCCCGCCAAGGTGTTCATGGGGGATACCGGCTCCCTGTTTTTGGGCGGTGCCGTGTGCGGCATGGCCTTCGCCGTGGACGCACCCCTCATCCTCATCCCCGTGGGTATCATCTACATCGCTGAAACCATGAGCGATATCATCCAGGTGACCTACTTCAAGCTCACCCATGGCAAGCGTATTTTCCGTATGGCTCCCCTCCACCACCACCTGGAGCTGGGTGGGTGGAGCGAGGTGCGCATTGTGCTCACCTTTACCGCCATCACCGTGGCCTTCTGTCTGCTGGCCTTTGCCGGCGTGATGTACCGCTACGGCGTATAACAGGACCTGATTCCAGGCCCTACTTCGCATTTTTCTTTCCGGGAAGGAGGCGCACCCGTGCGCAAAACAGCCAAACGAGATCTCACCATAGAGCAGCAGCTGGCCCGGGGGCCGCTGGACCTGCCCTACCTGGCCCCGGTGCTGCTGCTGACGGCCATCGGCCTGGTTATGCTGCTCTCGGCCTCCTATGCTTCTGCCTACTACAACTTGGACCCCAGCGTGGACACCGGAGGCAACCCCTATTACTACTTTTTGGGACAGCTGAAGTTTGCCGTGGCAGGTGTGGTCGGCATGTATATCGTGTCGAAAATCGACTACCAGTGGTGGCGGGGGCTGTCTGTACCCGCCCTTGCGGGCAGTATTTTCCTGCTGATTTTGGTCTTTACTCCTCTGGGACGGTCCAGTAACGGCGCACGGCGCTGGCTGGACATCGGCTTCTCCTTCCAGCCCTCCGAGCTGGTGAAGGTGGCGGTGATTCTGTTCTTCGCCGCCCGGCTGTCCAAGCGGAAGGACCAGATCAAAGCGCCCCCCAAGAAGTGGAACCGGCGTACCCTCCGGGGCCGCATGGGAGAGTTTGCCGAGAACATCGGCCTGCTGGAGCTGATTCCCTACGGGGTGATTCTGCTGTTTATCCTCTTCTTGCTCTACAAGCAGCCCCACATGTCCGGTATGATTCTGGTGTGCTCGGGGGCGGCGGCGGTGCTGTTCGCCTCGGGCATCCGGCTGTACTGGTTTGTGGGCGGCGGCGCTGCCGTGGGTGCGGCGCTGCTCTTCCTCATCACCCAGACCGAGTACATGACCGCCCGTATGCAGTCCTGGCTCAACCCCGGCAGCGACCTGCGGGGAGACGGCTACCAACTCTGGCAGTCCCAGATTGCCATTGGTTCCGGCGGCCTGCTGGGCACTGGGCTGGGCAACAGCCGTCAGAAGTACATGTTCCTCCCTGAGGAACACAACGACTTTGTGTTCGCCATTGTCTGTGAGGAGCTGGGGCTCATCGGCGCCTGCCTCATCATTATCCTTTTCGCCCTGCTCATCGTCCGGGGCTATTGGCTGGCCCTCCACGCCCGGGATCGCTTCGGCAGCCTGATGATTGTGGGTATCAACACCCAGCTGGCGGCCCAGGTCATCCTGAACATTGGCGTGGTCACTGGCGCTCTGCCCACCACCGGTATCTCTCTGCCCTTCTTCAGCTACGGTGGCACCGCTCTGATGGTGCAGTTGGCGGAAGTGGGCCTGATCTTAGCGGTGTCCAGGCAAATCGTGGCGCCAAAGGAAGAGTAGGAGGGGAAGCATGAAGGTACTGTTTACCTGCGGCGGCACGGCGGGGCACGTCAACCCGGCCCTGGCCGTGGCCCAGACCTTTGAAAAATACCATCCCGGCTGTCAGGTCCTCTTTGTGGGGGCCGAGAAGGGGATGGAGAAACGACTGGTAGAGCAGGCGGGGTATCCCATCCGCTGCGTGAAGGTGTCCACCTTCGAGCGGCAGCTGAGTTGGAAGATCATCCGTCACAACTTCAAAAGCGTGTTTAAAGTGCCGGTGGGGCAGTGGCAGGCTTCCCGGATTTTACGTCAGTTCAAGCCCGACCTGGTGGTGGGCACCGGAGGTTACGCTTCCTTTCCTGCCGTGCGGGAGGCCACCCGCATGGGCATCCCCACTGCCATTCACGAGTCCAACGCCTTCCCCGGCCTCACCACTCGGGTGCTGGCCAAGCGGGTGGACCTGGTGATGGTGGGCTTCCCCGAGGCGGCGGAGTATTATACCCACGCCAAAAAAGTGGCGGTGACAGGTACCCCGGTGCGGGGTGCCTTTTTCCGCCTGGACCGGGCCCAGGCCCGGCGGGAGCTGCGCAT
>CABPXX010000259.1 GCA_902461475.1 uncultured Eubacteriales bacterium
GCTATCTCCGGGTGTACGTCAGCCGCTACGACCAGGCCGACTGGAAGTCTGTGTCCATCTTTGAGCTGGCTGTGTACAACTCCAAGGATGACACCCCCGATGTGTCCGGCGGCAACTACACCATCTACCCCACCCCCCAGAAGGTGACTGATGAAGAGGGCACCATCACCCTCACTGACACCATCAACGTCATCCAGGGTGAGGGCATCGACACCGTCACCGCCAACCGCATCCAGGAGGTTCTCACCGACAACGGGTACACCACCCAGGTTGCCGACCAGGCCTCTGAGACCAACACCAACCTGTATGTGGGCATCAACGGCTCCGGCGACGCCGCCGACACCTATGAGGGTGTGCCCAAGGACGTGTTCACCGAGGGCGGGAACAAGTACGACATGCACGTGGTGAAGGTGTTTGAAAACGGCGACATCGTCATTCTGGGCAAGGACAGCGACGCTGCCTACTACGGTCTGGCCACTCTGAACCTGATGCTGGAGCAGACCACCGACCGCCAGATGAAGATCTCCACCTTTGAGGACTACTCCTTCCAGAAGTACCGTGGCTGCGTGGAAGGCTACTACGGCTATCCCTGGAGCGTGGAGGGCACTCTGAGCTGGTTCGACTTCGCCAAGCGCTACAAGATGAACATCTTCCTCTACGGCCCCAAGACCGACCCCTATCACCTGGGTCAGTGGGACGAGCCCTATCCTGAGACCGTCACCGAGGAGGAGTCCGCCATTGGCATCCGCACCCGCAGCGAGATGCAGCAGTTTGCCGAGAAGGCCACCGAGTGCAATGTGGACTTCGTCTGGGTGGCTCACCCCGCTATGAAGAAGCCCATTGACTTCACCAATGAGGAGACCGTCAACGAGGGCGTGGACCGCCTGATGGCCAAGTTTGCAGACATGTACGACCTGGGCGTGCGCCAGTTCGGCATCTTCGTGGACGACATCTCCAACTCTGAGGCCGCTCGCACCTGCGACATGCAGATCTACATGCTCAACACCACTCAGGAGCGTCTGTATGAGACCTACAACGGCGAGGGCACTGCAGCGGAAGACCATGTAAAGGGCCTGTTCTTTACCCCCGCATGGTACACCACCGGCTCCAGCGGCGCTTCCACCTACATGCCCAAGTTCCGCAATGTGCACGAGGACATCGAGATCTGCTTCACCGGCAGCGACGTGTTCTCCAGCATCAGCAACACCTCTGCCACCACCTTTAAGAATTGGATTGGCCGGGACCCCGTGCTGTGGTGGAACTACCCCGTCAACGACAACGTGGACAACGTCTACTACACCAACCCCATCAACCACTACTACAGCCTGGACTCCAACCCCACCAGCCTCAAGGGTGTGCTGTCCAACCCCATGAACTACTCCGAGTCCTCCAAGGTGGCCTTCTTCGGCATTGCCGACTACACCTGGAACCCCAACGCCTTTGACGCCATGGAGAACTGGGAGAACTGCTTTGACGGCATCTTCCCCGACGACCCCGACATGGCCCAGGCCCTGAAGGTGGTCTACGGCAGCCTGAACACCAGCTATGAGCCCGCTGAGCTGACCCGTCTGTATGCTCAGTACGGCAGTGGCAGCGCCACCGCCGCCGCCAGCCTCATGGAGAAGATGTATGAGATCGTGGACTCCATCGAGAAGCTGGAGACTCTGAAAAACAGTGACGATCCCGTGGAGCGTCTGCTGGTGGGGGAGGCTCAGCCCGCCTTCAACAAGCTCTATGACATGGCCGCTGCCATCGGCGGCGCTATGGCAGTGGAGTCCTCCGACGATCCTCTGGTGCAGACCCACGGCTACTACCTGGCCAAGGCCGCCCATGAGCGTCTGAGCATCTACCGCAACCCCCGCTATCAGATCATCGCTCTGGAAGGCTCCGGCGCTGACATCTACTACAGCACCTGGGAAGCTGAGCCCTCCAATGGCAAGATGAAGGCCTTCGTGGAGACCGCCATGAATGCCATTGCCGACTTCGACGTCACCTCTCTGGACACCAGCGCCGCGGAGATTCAGTCCGTGCAGATTCTGCCCAATGAGAACGTGGAGGTCCGTCAGGGTACCACCTGCCAGTTCACCGCTCAGGTCACCGCCAACGGCGAGAACCTCAGCGACGTAATTTGGACGGTGGAGGGCAACACCGGCGAGAACACCACCATGAACTTCAACGGCATCCTGACCATGGATACCAACGAGCTCTCCCCCACTGTCACCGTCAAGGCCGTCTCCGCCTATGACGACACCGTGTTCGCCACCGTGGAAGTGAAGGTCACCGACCGCATCTATGTGGATCCCACCATCCCCACCAACCAGGCCTATGGCGCCGCCATTCTGGGTGGCTCCGGCAATCCCGGCGTGGGCGGCGGCCCGGAGAACCTCTTCGACGAGAGCGAGGACGGCTCCAAGTGGTGCCCCGGCGACAACACCCGCTACAACCAGTGGGCCGCCTTCGACCTGGGCGCAGACAAGACCATCTCCTCCTGGCAGACCGTCCACGCAGGTGTGGAGCACGAGCTGGACATCTCCTCCAACTTCTCCCTGCAGGTCCTCAAGGACCCCAACGCCACCCAGGAGCAGCTCCACGACAAGTCCTACCTGGGCAACAGCGCCAACTGGGTCACCGTGGCCGAGTACGTGGGCAACACCGAGAACATCACCACCTATGAGTTCGAGGAGCCCGTGACCGCCCGCTACTTCCGTCTGTACATCGCCGACGGCTGCCAGCCCGGCGTGCCCTATGCCGCCACTCGTATCTATGAGTGCCGCCTGTTCGGTGTGGACACCGCCACCGTGG
>CABPXX010000260.1 GCA_902461475.1 uncultured Eubacteriales bacterium
CACCTGTTGGGAGGGGGTCTGGCCGGCCCCCCCCAGCAGCTGGCCCGCCAGAGTCTCCAGAGACTTGGCGTATTCCTCCAAGTCGATCTGGGTCTCCGGCCAGGTGAGGGTCAGCTCCACAATGCGCTGGGCCCCGGATTCCGGATAGAGTGACGCGGAGATTTTTGGGGGCTCCAAAGCGGTTTGGGGGTTGCTGTAAAAGGCTAGCCAGAACAGGGACTCCACGGCGGCGGCGTCCCCGGAGAAGTAGCTCACCCGGGAGATGCTCTGGGACTGCCGGGTGGGGAAGACCCGGGTCAGTTCGCCCCGCAGACCCGAAAGGCCCGCCACAGACTGGATGGAGGACACCACCTGGGCGGAGCGAGAGTAGACAATGCGCACATCTACCTCATAGTAGGTGAGAATGCGGGTGCTGTCATACTTCATGGAGCGCACCGAGAACACCCCCAGGGGGTCCTCGGTCATGACCTCATTGCAGGCGCTTTCCAAGTCCGACTCCACATCCCCGGCGTAGTTGTACAGCCGCAACGTGCCGTTGGTGGAGTGCTGGTTGACGAAGTAGAGCAGGGCGTTGACAAGACCCTGATAGTTCTCCACCCGCAGGATGGAGGAGTCCTCCGTCACCGAGTAGTCCAGGTGGGTGGCGGAGGAGACGTAGCTGCGCTCCAGCATGGCGGTGCAGCCGGACAGGGTGAGGGCGGTGGCAAGGCCCAGGGCCAGCAGTCGTACTTTCATGAGTCTCCCTCCTTTGCCCCAGGTGGGGCGGCTTAGAGTCCGTCGGAGTGGTACACCCGGAAGCCCTCGCCCAGCACCTCGTGGGCGTTGCAGACGATGAGGAAGGCGTTGGGGTCCAGGCCCTTCACGGCGGACTTGATGGTGGCGATCTCCCGCTGCTTGAAGGCGCACAGGAGCACCTTCTTCTCCGCTCCGGTGTAGGCGCCCTGGCCGTGGAGGATGGTGACACCCTTGTCCAGGTCCTCCACCAGGGTGCGGCGGATTTCCTCGTTGTGGTCGCTGATGATGTAGGCCACCTTGGCGGTGTCCATGCCGTAGAGCACGCCATCCAGAGCCAGGGTGGAGATGTACAGGGCCACCAGGCCGTAGAGGGCGGTGTTGATGGTCTGGAAGGACAGGGCCACGAACACCACTACGATCAGGTCCACGGCCAGCAGCAGCTTGCCCATGGGCAGCCACTTGAACACCAGCTTGAGAAGCCGGGCGGCCAGGTCGGTGCCGCCGGTGGTGGCGCCCTGCTGGAACACAAAGCCCAGGGACAAGCCCATGAGCAGGCCGCCGAAGATACAGGCCAGCAGAGGCTCCATGGGCTGCCAGTCATACAGGGGGGTGAGAATGTCAATGAACACCGAGGAGATGAACATGGCGTACAGAGACAGCACCAGCAGCCGCCCGCCAATGAACCTCCAGCCCAGGATAAACAGTGGGATGTTCAGCACAATCACCGTCATACCCACAGGGCAGGCGGGGATGAAGTGGTTGATGATCTGAGCCACGCCGGTGATGCCGCCGAAGGCGATGTTGTTGGGGGCAAAGCACCACACAAAGCCCAGCGCGTAGATGGCGGAGGCGAAGGTGATGACCAGAATGGCCCACAGATTTTTCTTTACATTCATAGCTTCTCCTTGTTACAGCAGAGACAGCTGCGTCTCGCCACGGTCCTCTTCCTTTAGCAGTGCACCGGCAATGGGCAGGGAGCGGGCCCGGTACCGGGGGGCGTTGACAATGGTAGTTTCGCTCAGGGGCTTGGCCCACTCCACCTTGTACTTGGGTTTCAGGGTCATGATGTTCACACCCTGAGTGGAGCGGGTGGACTTGGGGGTGAGGGAGGCGGTGTGGAACACAACGCAGCGCCCCTCAGTGGAGCACACCGCCATTTCGGTGTCCTCGCTGAGCACCAGAGCGGACACCAGGGGGGACTTGTCCGAGTAGGCGGTGGTAAGCTTTTTCCGCCGGGTCTGGGTCTGGTAGGCCCCCAGCTCCACCCGGGCGGCCTTGCCGTTTTCAAAGAAGAAGAGCAGGTGGGCGGAGTAGTCGCCGGGACAGCAGGCCCACACCACCTTTTCCTCTGGGTCCATGCCCAGCTTGGTGGGCAGGTAGTCGCCCAACAGGCTGGCCTTGGAGTCGTCGAAGTCGGACAGGCGGGTCTTGTAGCACTGCTGACGGTCGGTGAATACCAGCAGCTCGTCCCGGTTGCTTCCCTCCCAGTGGAGGAACGGGCCGTCCCCTTCCTTATACTTCTGCTCTCCGCTCATGCGCAGCGACTGAGGGGTAATCTTCTTAAAATACCCCTCCTGGGAGAGAAAGACGTGGGCGGGGTAGTCCGGGGCCTCCTGGGCGGCGGCCTTTTCGGCGGAGAGGTTCTCGTACTCGTAGATGATCTCGGTGCGCCGGGGGGTGTCGTACTTCTTCTTCACCTGTTGCAGCTCGGTGATGATGACGTTCTGAATCCGCTTGGGGGAGTTCATCAGGTCCTGCAAGTCCGCAATCTCCTCTTCCAGAGTGGAGACCTCCTCCACCCGCTTGAGGATGTACTCTTTATTGATGTTGCGCAGCCGGATGTCTGCCACGTACTCGGCCTGAATCTGGTCGATGCCGAACCCGATCATCAGGTTGGGCACCACCTCCGCCTCCTCCTCCGTCTCCCGAATGATGGCGATGGCCTTGTCGATGTCCAGCAGAATCTGCTTCAAACCATGAAGCAGGTGTAGCTTGTCCTCTTTCTTCTTGCAGATATGGTAGGTGCGGCGGCGGGCACGCGTGAAACCCCCGAGCTCATCA
>CABPXX010000261.1 GCA_902461475.1 uncultured Eubacteriales bacterium
ATCTCTTGGGCAGGGATGTAGCACAGGACCGAGAGCAGGCCCAGGAGTGGCTGTCCCGGTCAGCATCCCAGGGCAACCCGTATGCTCAATTCTTCCTCGACCGCCTGGACCAGTTCCGTGATCCCTCTGTGATGCTAGCCGCAACGAAACTCCTCCACCACATGGGCAGGATCTTCCGGGACAACTCTGTTCCGCCCCAAAACCCGGCAGGCATTCGCATTGACTCCAAACGTCGAAGGCGGCTCACAGAGAAGCGTATGGCCATAGGCCACAAGGCAGACGATCACGAGGAGCCACTCTCCTATCAGCAAACCATGTAACAGGAGGAACTCATGTCAACCTATATTCACTTCACAGAAGAACAGAAGGAACGGGCTGCCACCGTGGACCTGGAATATTTTCTCCGGCAGAGAGGCGAGAAACTGCTCTCCTCCGGTCGGGACAAACGTCTGGCCTCGGACCACAGCGTCACCATTCGTGGTTGCCAGTGGTTTGACCATGACAGCCGCCAGGGTGGCAATGCCATCAGTTTCGTCCGCTTTTTTTACAATCGTACTTACCCGGAGGCGGTCACCATGCTTCTGGATGAGATGTACCCTTGCGCTCCCAAAGCGGCAGAGGCACCGCCCAAGCCCTTTGCCCTGCCCCCGGTCAACTCCGATATGCGCAGGGTCTACGCCTATCTGGTGAAGCATCGGAACATTGCCAGAGACGTGGTGGCGCACTTCGCCAGGAAAAAGCTCCTATATGAAGATGCCAAGTACCACAACGCAGTATTTGTGGGCACCGATGAAACCGGGGTTCCCCGCCATGCCCACAAGCGCAGCACCAACAGCTCCGGCAAAGGCTTCCGGCTCAACGTAGAGGGCTGTGACCCTCGGTACACCTTTCACCACATGGGCACCGATGGGAGCCTCTATGTGTTTGAGGCCCCCATCGATATGTTGTCCTATATCACGCTACATCCGTCGGATTGGCAGCGCCCCCGCACTGTGGCCTGCCTCCAACTTTAGCCATCTTCATAACTTTGGTGGCCTGCTGCGGCACCTCCATCCAGCCGGTGGAGAAGATGCTGGAGCGACTGCCCCAACTTGATACCGTCCTGCTCTGCCTGGACAACGACGATGCGGGCCACGCAGCCTGCCAGCGCATGAAGACACAGCTGGAGGTGAACTACACCGTGGAACGGCTCACTCCAGAACACAAGGACTGGAACGATGACCTGATCGCACAGACCCACTCGAGAAATGAGGTGATGCCCTTGTGCCAAACTTTTGGCTAAAGTTCGTGGAAACCATCCAGTCGTCCAAAGTTACCCCTCTCATCATCCTAGGACTCGTCATGGTGCTGGTCATCGGCGGACTATCCGCCCTCTCCCACCACTACACCCTCAACGGCATCAAGTCCCGAACGGTGGGTGACGGCCAGCACGGCACGGCACGGTGGGCCACACCCAAAGAGATTAAAAAGACCTATGCCCACATTCCCTTCCAGGTCAAGGAATGGCGCAGCGGACAAAACCGTCCTACCCAGCAGGGGCTGGTGCTGGGATGCAAAGGCAAGAAGAACAAGCCCATAGCCCTGGTGGACAGTGACGACATCCACTGCCTGATGATCGGCGCCAGCGGCATCGGTAAAACTGCCTACTTTCTCTACCCCAACCTGGAATATGCCTGTGCCAGCGGCATGAGCTGGCTGGCTCTGGACAGCAAAGGTGACCTGGCTCGGAACTATGGCACGATTGCCAAGGAGTGCTATGGATACAATGTCTCTGTCATTGACCTGCGTAACCCCACCCGCTCGGATGGCAACAACCTGCTGACCCTGGTCAACCGATACATGGACATTGCCCGAAGGGAGCCAAGCAACCTAGCGGCCCGGGCCAAGGCGGAAAAGTACGCCAAGATTTTGTCCAAGACCATCGTCAACCCGGACGGTGATGACGGCAACCGAGGGCAAAATGCCTTTTTCTACGATGCCGCAGAGGGTCTGCTCACCTCAGTCATCCTGATGCTGGCTGAATTCCTGCCACCCGATGCAAAGCATTCACAGGAGCGCCGACACATTGTTTCAGTGTTCAAGCTGGTCCAGGATCTTCTGGAACCCAGCGGGACCAAAGGTAAGAGCCACTTTCAGATCCTGATGGAAAAGCTGCCCTCTGATCACAAGGCCAGATGGTTTGCTGGAGCCGCTCTCAACAGCGCCGATCAGGCCATGGCCTCCGTCATGTCCACAGTGCTATCCCGGCTGAATGCCTTTCTGGACTCCGAGCTGGAGCAGATTCTGTGCTTCGACGGTGCCATGGATGCCGAGCAGTTTGCCTCCCAAAAGTCTGCCATCTTCCTGATCCTGCCGGAGGAAGACACCACTAAAAACTTCATGGCGGGACTGATGATCCAGAACTTGAGCCGGGAACTGTTTGCTGTGGCAGACGAAAACGGCGGCAAGCTGAAAAATCGGGTGGTGCTGTTCTGCGATGAGTTCGGCACCATGCCCCCCTTTGACATTCTGCCCCTCTTCTCTGCTGGCCGCTCCCGCCGTCTCACCTTGGTACCCATCATTCAATCCTTGGCACAGTTGGAGAAAAACTACGGAAAAGAGGGCTGTGAAATTATAGCTGACAACTGCCAGGACACCATTTTCGGTGGCTTTGCCCCCAACAGCCAGACCGCCGAGGTGCTGTCCAAGGCCCTGGGCAGCCGCACCGTGATGAGCGGTTCCATCTCCCGGGGGAAGGACGATACAAGCCAG
>CABPXX010000262.1 GCA_902461475.1 uncultured Eubacteriales bacterium
GCCGTGGCGGGTGCCCCCCAGGACCAGAACTGGTCTGATGTGGCCTTCCGCTACAACACCAACGAGGACGAGGCCACCGATGCCGCTGACGTGCAGGCCTACCTCAACGCCCTGGTGGGTGTGGACAGCCCCACCAACCTCTCTGCCCAGGTGATGGCCGTGGCCCCCGGCGCGGACGCCACCGTCCAGGTCACCGTGAACCTGGCCGATGCCGACAAGGCCTACCTGGACACCAACTACCCCAACGGCGGCTATGTGGAGGGCCTCACCTTCCTCACCGCCCGCAACGCTGGCGGCGCCGACCTGTCCCTGCCCTACCTGGGCTTCTACGGGGACTGGACCCGTGCCCCCATCTTTGACGGCGACAACCAGAACCCCGACACCCGGGGCTTCTTCTGGGGGGACAAGGACAACGCCTTCTACAGCCAGTACATGAGCGTCCTGTGGACCCAGATGGGGGGCAAGGACTCCCAGTGGATTCCCGGCGTGAACCCCTTTGTGGAGGAGACCTTTGACCTGCGCCATGTCTCCGTCTCCCCCAACGCCGACGGCTCCTGCGACTACCTGGACGACATGTACGTCTCCCTGCTGCGCAACGCCGCCGACCTCACCGTGACCTACACCAATGCGGACACCGGGGAGGAGTATTTCTCCCACTCCACCCAGCACGTGCCCAAGAGCCACTTCATCCCCTCGGTGAACCTGTGCGTGCCCTTCGTGTACGCCCCCACCTACCAGTTCACCGACGCCAACGGTCAGCCCCTGCCCAACAACACCAAGGTGGCCCTGACCATCTCCGCCACCCTGGACTATCCCGGTGCCCAGCCCCAGACCAAGACGGTGGATCTCACCGTGGACACCGCCGCCCCCGAGCTGGTGAGCACCCAGGCCTCCACCGGAGAAAACGGCCAGCGGCAGCTGACCCTCACCTTCCGGGACAACCTGTCCGTGGCGGGTGTCACCTTCGTGGACAATCACACCGGCAAGCCCCTGGCCCGGCACGGGGCGGATGACGCCCAGGCCACCCGGGACGAGCAGGGCAACCTGGTGTGGACCCAGACCTATGACGTGTCCCAGCTGGGAGACCACTTCACCCTGGTGCTGGGGGACTACGCCATGAATCTGTCCCAGTACGCCATGGATTTGACCGCTTAAACCACCCATTTCATCACAATTTTATCATTCACACCTTCACAAAACCAAACAGACCGAGACGGTGCAGGCTGACCACCTGCACCGTCTCTTCTTTTGCTCTGAGGCTCTGCCATGCCCAATGGCTCCCCTGTGTAAGGGGAGCTGTCTGCCGTCAGGCAGACTGAGGGGTTGACGCTACCCAGGTACCAACAATCCCTCCGCCCCGGCTTACGCCGGGCCACCTCCCTTTACACAAGGGAGGCTCTTGCCGTCCCACTTGACAGTTCACTTCTACAGTTGTAGAATATAGTTAGATACTACAAGTGTAGAAGGAGGGATACCATGAACCACACCATCCGCCGCTTACCCGACGCGGAGTTGGAGGTGATGCAGGCCCTGTGGGCCAGCGACCCCCCCGTCCCCCGTGCCCAACTGGAAGAGCGTTTGACCCACACCCACCCCATGGCCACCACCACCCTTCTGACCCTGCTGTCCCGGCTGAGCGAAAAGGGCTTTGTCCGAGTGGACAAGGAGGGCCGCAAGAGCCTCTACGCCCCCCTGGTCACCCGGGAGGACTATCTGGCCGCCCAGAGCCGCAGCTTCATCCAGAAGCTGTGCGGGGGCAACCTGTCCACCTTTGCCTCGGCGTTGTGTGACAGCGGACTGAGTAAGGAGGAACTGGAAGAACTTCGGGAGCTTCTGAACGGAGGTGACTGAGTATGTTCCGCATCCTCATTTTCCTGGTCCTGTCCCTGCTCATGGCAGAAACCGCCTACTCTCGCTACGATGCCCTCATGGGCAATGACGGCATCCCCGACCTGGGCAACCACCCCTCTTACCTGCCCTACTACCCCGCTATGCTGCTGCCCCTGTTTACCGTGATGCTCCTGGTAGTCCTCACCCCCATTCTGGGGGTTGTCCGGGCAGCAGACCTAAGCCTGTCCATCTTCGGGGGGCTGTTTGTCCACATCAGTCTGTATTATCTGGTGCTCCTGGCCCTGATGCCCCACCTCCGTGACCGCATCAGCGCCCGGGCCTGCGCCCTGCTGTGGCTCATCCCCAACCTGTTCTACCTGACCATGCAGACCACCGTTTCCCCGCCCCGGCCCTGGCTCATCATCCCCCTGCCGGGACACGGGTGGACCCTGCTGCTGTGGGTGTGGCTGGCAGGCCTGGTGGGGGTGCTGGCCTTTCACATCGTCCAGCACCTGCGCTTCCGCCACCGGATTCTGGCCCCCGCCGTCCCCGCCACTGAACCCCTGACCCGGTACATCTGGGAGGAAGCTCTGAAGGAGGCGGGCTTCCGCAACCCCAAATACCAGCTGGTGATCTCCCCGGAGGTGAAAACTCCGCTGTCCATCGGCCTTCTGCCCCGCTGCACCCGGGTGGTGCTGCCCACCCGCTCCTACACCCGGGAGGAGCTGTGCTGGGTGATCCGCCATGAGGTCATTCACCTGGCCCGTCAGGACAGCTGGTGCAAGTTTTTCCTCCTGTTCTGTACCGCCATCTGCTGGTTCAACCCCCTGATGTGGGTGGCCATGCGGGCCTGCGCCCAGGACCTGGAGCTGAGCTGTGACGAGACGGTGCTCCTCTTCGCCCACCAGTCCCAGCGC
>CABPXX010000263.1 GCA_902461475.1 uncultured Eubacteriales bacterium
GGCCGCCATCCTGGCCCAGCGCTTCAAGGCAGACAAGTCCATCCTGGAGGACCTGCTCGGCAAGGCCGAGAGCATGGACCTGACCGGTTACACCGCCGAGTCCGTGGAAGCCTTCCGCACCGCTCTGGCTACTGCTCAGGCCGTACTGGCTGACAACTCCCTCAGCGAAGACGACCAGGCCACCGTGGACAACGCCGTGGCCGCTCTGAGCGCCGCCATGGACGGCCTCACCGCCGGTGGCGCTCCCGAGACCACCGACAAGCCCGAGGCTACGGACAAACCCCAGACCACCGACCAGCCTCAGACCACCCAGAAGCCCGAGACCAACGTGCCTCAGACCGGCGACTCCGCCCAGCTGATGGGGTATGTGGTCGCCCTGGCTTCCGCGGTGTACCTGCTCACCGGCGCCTTTGCCCTGCGCCGTAAGAATCAGGGCGACAAGTAAGCCTTCTCCTTTCTCCTTCCTTTTCTTACATACGCAGAATCAGGGCCAGCGAGATATCCGTACTCCGTCCCCAATATACTGCATAAGTTGTCTGCTTTTATCCGGGAAACACGCCGTGTTTTCCCGGATTTTTCTGTGTATCCCGCTTATTTTCATCTTGCTTTTTGCAAGAGAAGTTGTGTATTTTTCACCTTCTGATGAATATTCCACCATTTACCTAAACAAAGTGTATAATTTTGCTTTTTGATAATTTATATTGTTATTTGTACCAATTTTGCCCGAATTTCTGCAATAAAATTGACAGGTATGTCCAAATCGTCTAAAATTGTACGTTCATGACAGTCCACCCCTCTTCCCTTCCCCTGGTCAGAGTCCACAGGGGATGGCCGGGGTGCCACTGATGGAACGACATGAAGGAGGAATTGCAGATGAAGAAACCCATTCGAGTCGCCGCTGCTGCCCTGGGCCTTGTGCTGGGGGCAAACGTGTACGCCAGCGCAGCAGGCCCCTCGATGCTCCAGGCCAACACAGACCCCTCATCCACCGCCCGCTCTGTCTCGGACAGCCTTGTGTTTTCCGAGGACTTTGAGGGCAGCCCCGCACTTTCCCTCCACGGCTCCGCCTCCGTCCAGAACGGGACTCTGGTTTTGGACGGCTCCAACGGCGGCTATGCCCAGCTGGACGAGACCAGCTTCTTCAACGACCAGACCGGGTTCACCGTCTCCTTTGACGTGCAGACCCAGACCGCCAGCGGCAACTTCTTCACCTTCGCCATGGGCCAGGACACCAACCGCTACCTCTTCCTGCGCATCCGGGCCACCGAGTTCTACGTGGGCATCACCCAGAACTCCTGGCAGAATGAGTCTGGGGTCACCGCCTACCTGGATGAGTCCGCCGTAGGCCAGTGGAAGAACGTGACCATCGTGCTCACCCCCAACAAGTTACAGCTGTACATTGACGGGGTGCTCATGGGCACCAACGACAACCTCAACGCCAACCTGTCTGACCTGGGCGAGGACATGGACATCTACTTCGGCCAGTCCTTCTACTCCGGGGACGCCTACTTCAACGGCGCCTATGACAACATCAAGGTGTATGACCGGGCCCTGACCCAGCTGGAGATTGCCCGCATCCACGACACCCAGCTGGAGTACCTGGTCAATGACGTCACCGTGGGTGTCATGCCCCAGGGCACCGAGCGAGGCCTGGACGAGCACAACACCGTCAGCTGCTCCTTGGAGGACGGGGTGCTCACCAGCCAGCTGAAGAAGTACACCTATGATGTGGAGACCAACACCATGTCCCTCACCGACCTGACCAAGGCCCCCGTGACCATGGAGCTGGTGGACGACGCTGTCACCGTCACCGTGGACGGGCAACCCTTCACCAGCGGCGATGTGCTGGATCTGACCCAGGACCGCACCGTGGAGGTCTCCTACGAGGGCATGATCCAGACCTTTACCATCAAGACCCCCGAGCTGGTGACCAACTCCGTGCTGCCTGGCCAGTTTGCCGACCCCGACATTGACAAGTTTGGGGACAAGTACTGGATTTTTCCCACCACCGACGGCTACAGCGGCTGGAGCGGCACCCAGTTCTACGCCTTCTCCTCCGACTCTCTGTCCGGCCCCTGGCAGTGTGAGGGCATGATTCTGGAGACCAACTCCGACGCCACCGAGCCCCAGACCAACACCGTCCACGACTACGAGGTGCCGGTGAGCGAGTGGTCCTACGGTAGCGCCTGGGCACCCTCCATTGAAGAGAAGGACGGCAAGTACTACTTCTACTACTGCGCCAAGAAGTCCAATGGCGAGTCCGCCATCGGCGTGGCCGTGGCCGACGACCCCGCCGGCCCCTACACCCCCGCCAGCGAGCCTCTCATTACCATGGACATGTGCCGCTCCGCCGATATCTCCATGGGCCAGGCCATTGACCCCTCGGTGTTCACCGATGACGACGGCACCTCCTACCTGTACTTCGGCAACGGCGACGCCGCCGTGGTGGAGCTGGGCGAGGACATGATGAGCGTGGTGCCCGGCACCCTGCAAAACCTCCGGGAGACCGATGGCAGCGGCCTGACCGGATTCCGGGAGTCCGTCACCGTGGAGAAGGTGGGCGATCTGTACCACTTCCTCTGGTCCCAGGACGATACTGGCAGCCCCAACTACTGCGTGCAGTACGGCGTGTCCACCAGCCCCACCGGCCCTGTGCAGTACAAGTACCTGCTCATGGACAAGGATGAGGACGGCGGCATGCTGGGCACCGCCCACCAGTCCATCCTGGTGGACGACGA
>CABPXX010000264.1 GCA_902461475.1 uncultured Eubacteriales bacterium
GCAGGGTTTTACCGGTGCCCGGAGGGCCCACCAGCAGCACGCCCTTGGGGATGCGGGCGCCCAGGTCGATGTATTTTTGGGGGTTGCGCAAAAAGTCCACCAGCTCTTGCAGTTCAGCCTTCTCCTCGTCGGCCCCCGCCACATCGGCAAAGGTGACCTTCACGGTGCCATCCCCCTGGACGGTGCGGGCCTTACCAAAGCGGCTCATGCCCCCCTGTCCGCCCTGGGCGTTTTGCTGGCGCATGGCCATCACGCCCCAGATCACCATGACCACCACCACGGTACCCACAATGGGGATGGTGATTTGCAGCCACAGGGGCATCTCATAGGCGGGCTGGATGTCAAACTCCTTTAAGGTGCCGTCGGCCTGCTGCTGGTCGATGACGTCCCCCAGGTCGTTGTAGAACAGCTCCACATCCGCCAGGCGGTGGTACCACACCTTTCCGTCCTCCAGCTGGAGCACCAGGGTCTGGTTGTCCTCCACCTGGAAGGCGGTGACCTGCTCGTTTAAGAAATAGCTTCGCACCTGGCTGTATGAGATGAAGTTCTCCTGTTGGGCGGAGCGGAAGGCGGTAAAGCTCCACACCAGCAGCAGAATCAGCACCACATACACCACGGCGCTGCGCACATGTTTTCCACGATTCAAAATTGAATACAGCTCCTTTTCTCCCCGAAGGGGCTCACTCGCCGCCGTAGACGGAGGGCTTCAAAATGCCCACATAGGGCAGATTGCGGTACTTTTCGTCGTAGTCCAGGCCATAGCCCACCACAAAGGCGTCGGGGATGGTAAAGCCCACATAGTCGGCCACGATGGGCTGGGTGCGGCGGTCGGGCTTATCCATCAGGGTGCAGATGCGGATGGAGGCGGGCTTGCGGGCCTTCAAAATCTCCATGAGGTAAAAGAGGGTGTTGCCGGAGTCCAGAATGTCCTCCACGATGATGAGGTCCCGGCCCTCGATGGAGTCGGACAGGTCCTTCTTAATCTCCACCTGGCCGGAGCTCTTGGTGCCCGCCCCGTAGGAGGACACCGCCATAAAGTCCACCGTCACCGGCAGGTCGATGGCCCGGGTCAGGTCCGCCATGAAGATGTAGGACCCCCGGAGCACCGAGGCCAGCACCGGCTCCTTCCCGGCGTAGTCGGCGGTGATCTGGGCGCCCAGCTCCTTCACGCGCTGGCGGAGCTGCTCTTCACTATACAGAATGGATTCCACGTGTTCATGCATGGTCTTCGTTCTCCTTTGTCACATTGATATATCGGGCGGGCTGTCCGGGCTGGGCCAAAAAGGCCTGGTCCACCCCCAGCAGCGCCACCGCTGCCACCCGCTCCCCCTGGGCCACCACCGGAAGGCAGGGGCGGAGGTAGGAGGGGATTTTCTTCTCGATCATAAGTTTTTTCACCGTCTTGGTGGGTCGCTTGGGCAATTGCAGGGTGTCCCCCACCTCTCTGGGGCGGAGCACATAGTCCCCGGGGATGAGCCACAGCCCCTCCCCCTTCTCTTGGGGGCATACCGTGCGGCACTCCACCCGCCATTCTCCCCACGGGGTGTATCCATCCCGAAGGGGCACCGGGCAGAGGGGGTTTCCCTCCCTCACGGGGGTGATCTCCAGCCGATTCCAGCTTTTCCGGGCCGCATAGCCGGGCAAATCCAGCCGGGCCCCGCTCTGGGCCTCCGCCATGAGTCCATACAGTCCATCCAGGTACACCTGGGAGGGGTGGATGTGCAGCTCGGTGAGCACCTGGGCCAGCCGCCGCATCACCAGCGGTCTGGGCTGAGCAAGAAGCTTGGAAATGTCCACCGCCACCCCATCCGGCCCTTCTGTCACCCCGGGCACGTCCTGGGCCAGGGTGTCCAGCAGCTGGGCGTCCTCCCGCAGCTTGGCCGCCGCCTGGGCGATGTGGTGTACCGCCTGGGGGTTGAGCTCCCCCAGCAGGGGCAGCACCTGGTGGCGCATCCGGTTGCGGGTGTAAGCGGGGTCGGCGTTGCTCTCGTCCTCCACGTGGGGGACGTGGCGGCGGCGGAGGTAGTCCTCCACCTGCTCCCGGGTCACCTCCAGCATGGGGCGGATGAGCATCCCCTGCCGGGGCTGAATGCCCCGCAGGCCCTGGAGTCCAGAGCCCCGGATGAGGTGCATGAGCACCGTCTCTGCCTGGTCTCCGGCGTGGTGCCCGGTGGCAATGAGGGTGTACCCCTCGTTCCGGGCGGTGTCGTAGAGGAATTGATACCGAAGCGCCCGGGCGGTCTCCTCCACCCCCTGCCCCCGCTGAGCGGCGGTGGCAGGCACATTCCCATGGCCCACATGGAGGGGGACCTGGTGCTGTTCACACCAGGCGCGGACAAAGTCCTCCTCCCCGTTGGAGGCCTCCCGGATGCCGTGGTGGAAGTGGGCGGCCCCCACCTGGTAGCCGCCCCGGCTCGCCCCGTCCAAGAGGCGGCAGAGCAGATACATGGAATCGGCTCCCCCGGACACCGCGCACAGCACCCGGTCCCCGGGGGCAATCAGGTGGTAGGAAAACAGCTCTGCCATCAGTAATCCTCTTCGTCGTAGTTGTAGGCCAGATTGCGGAAGGTGGTGAACTCCGGCCGCCACTCCAGCATGACGGTGCCCGTCTCGCCGTGGCGGTTTTTGGCCACGATGCACTCGGCCACGTTGGGGTTCTCGGTGTCGTCCTCGTAGTAGCTCTCCCGGTAGATGAACATGACGATGTCGGCGTCCTGCTCGATGGAGCCG
>CABPXX010000265.1 GCA_902461475.1 uncultured Eubacteriales bacterium
GGATGGGGATTTTTTGAGGTCCTATTCCGTCGTTGTGGACTTACTGCATCGCTGCCGATACAGGGCTGCAATCATATCCACACAGGGTTCAATGCCCAGTCTTCCGCTGTCCAGGCACAGGTCATAGTTGTCTGCCTGGCCCCACTGGGTACCTGTGTACAGCTCATAGAATTCCTTACGCTTCTGATCTTTGTCGTGGAGGCGCTGGACCGGTGATTCCTCTCGCTGGCCGTACACTGTGACAATACGCTCGGCTCGCTTTTCATCGGAAGCATGGATAAACACGGTGAGGCAATCGGCGGTATTGCGCAGGATGTAGTCAGCGCATCGGCCCACAATGACACATGGCTCCTTCTCAGCTAGATCGGTGACCACCTTTTTCTGTGCAAACCACATCTTATCCATATCAGACTGTCCGTCCCGGTCTCGTCCGCTGGCGGCATTGCCGTAGAGGGTATCTGCGGTGGTGTACCCGGCGTACTTCTCTACGTACTCTTTGGCCAAACCAGTTTCGGCGGCGATCTTCTCAATGAGTTCCCCATCGTAACAGGGAATGCCCAGTTTGGCGGCCACCTCCTTGCCGATGGTACGGCCACCTAGCTGAGAGGATGATGGCAATGACCTGGTTGGAGGTGGGCACCGCCACGGGCTTCTCCTGGTTCTCGAACTCCTTGGCCAGGGAGGCCTTAAAGCGGGCATACAGCGCCATGGCAATGAGGCAAGCCACGGTATCGGTGATGGCCTGCACCCACATCAGGCCAGACACACCAAAGAAGTGGTCCAGCACCAGGCACAGCACCGAGAATATCACACCCAGGCGCAGTACCGCCAGCAGCAGAGAGGTCTTCCACTTCCCCACCGCCTGGAAGATGGAGTTGTACATGTTCAAGAGGCTCATACCTACCACACACCAGGACCAGCAGCGCATGAACACGCTACCCACCTCAATGGTCTCCGCATGGTCAATGAACAGACGCACAATGGGTCCGGGGAAGAACTGGACCACAGCCAGAAACACCACGGAGAACACCAGAAGGATGAAAAAGGACAGGTGGCACACCTGGTGGACCCGCTTGTGGTTTTTTGCGCCGTAGTTGTAGCCAATCAGGGGCATCACGCCCTGAGCGATACCAATGCTGATGTGCAACGCAATGGTACCGCACTTGGAGGTCACACCGTAGGCAGCCGAGAGGATGTTGCCCCCCTCGCGCTTGAGCAGCAGACCGTTGAGCAGGGCAATGGACACCGACACCAGCAGCACTGAGATGGCCGCTGGGAAGCCCACAGACAGGGTCCCCCAGGACACCTTGCGTTCCAGGGAGAAGTGCTTGGGTGAAATGGTGAGCACCGTCTCCTTGCGGATGCGGTAGAGCACCACAAAGAAATACACCATGGATATGGCGTTGGACAGCATGGTGGCCACGGCAGCGCCTGCCACATCCATATGGAAGACAAAGATAAAAACAGGGTCCAGGATGATGTTCATCACACCGCCGATGGTCAGGCCCAGTCCGGCCTCCTTGGTCTTGCCCACCGACCGGACCAAGTGTCCCAGGACCAACCCCGCCACCGTAGGCAGCCCGCCGATGACAAATACTCAGAACAGATAGTCTCGGGTAAAGCCCAGGGTAAACTCATCCGCTCCAAAGAACAGCAAGATGGGCTGCATGAACAGAGCCAGACCCGCAGACAGTACCAAAGTCACGCCCAGGCTGGCCCAAAAGGCAAAGGCCGAGGCTTTCTTGGCGGTAGACTCATCGTTCGGCCCCAGACTTCTGGCGATCACGCTATTGGCACCGATGCCAAAGAGGTTGGCCACCGCCGTCAACAGGGTGTAGATGGGAAAGGTAATGGACAGAGCGGCGATCTGGTTGGGATCGCCAATCTGCCCGATGAAAAAGGTATCCGCCAAGCTGTATAAAATCACAATGATTTGGCTGACCACAGTGGGAATGGCCAGCTTGGCCACCGCCTTTCCCACCGGCATAGTGGTAAATAACTCATTATTCTTCGTCATGGTTTCTCTCTCCTGCTCTGTTCTTCTCTCCGGAATCCACCTCAGCGTGGAGTCCGTCCAGGAAACACTGAATGGCAATGTCCCGGCTCTCCTCCACATCGGTGGTATCGTAGTAATAAAAATATCCCAAGTCCTCCTGGGCAATGAACCCGTGGAGGATGGCACGGAACGCCCGCTGCCAGTGGGCCACCCGCTCCTGGGGCAGACCATAGCCGGAGAGGACCTCCACCGCCGTTTTCAGAAGCGGCAGAGCCAGTTCCTTGGCCTGGTCATCCTCCTGGGAGGGGATGGACATGATCAGCCGATACAGCCCCTTATTCTCCACCGCGAAGGCGTGATAGGCCTGGGCAAACGCCCGCACCGCCTGGTCCCTCTTCTTCCCTGCCACCGCTGCCTCCTGATGGGCCACAAATTTGTCGATGGCATAGCGGAACACCTCTCGCTGGAGCTGTCGGGTGTTTTGTATGTGGTTGTACAGCGACGGGGTCTTTACCCCCAGCCTGCGGGCCAACTCGTGGAGGGACACGGTGGGTTGTCCCGTGTGTTCCATGCAGGCCACCGCCTCGGACACAATGACCTCTCTGGTCAATCCCTTTGCACTCATATTCATTCCTCCAAAAACTAATACTGTTAGTTATTATGAAACTATAGCAATTTTCACAAATAGAGCACAGTACTTTAACTTTCCAGGAAAAGTGGTA
>CABPXX010000266.1 GCA_902461475.1 uncultured Eubacteriales bacterium
CACCATGGTCATGCCATCGTCGGCCAGCTGCTTCATGACGTCCAGCACCTCGCCCACCATCTCAGGGTCCAGGGCGGAGGTGGGCTCGTCAAAGAGCATCACCTTGGGCCGCATGGCCAGAGCCCGCACAATGGCAATCCGCTGCTTCTGGCCGCCAGAGAGCTGGTTGGGGTAGGCGTCCGCCTTCTCCTCCAGACCCACTCGGCGCAAAAGCTGGGTGGTGGTGTCGTCCGCCTCCTGCTGGCTCATGCGCTTGGTGCGCACCGGGGCCAGGGTGATGTTCTTGCGGATGGTCATGTTGGGGAACAGGTTGAAGTGCTGGAACACCATGCCCATGTGCTGCCGCACCTGGTCGATGTCGCACTTGGGGTCGGTGATGTCGGTGCCATCAAAGGTGATGGTGCCAGCGGTAGGGGTCTCCAGCAGGTTCAGGCAGCGCAGGAAGGTGGACTTGCCTGAGCCGGAGGGGCCCAGCACCACCACTTTTTCACCGGGATAGATATGCTGGTTCAAATTGTCCAGCACCAGGTGGTTGCCAAAGGACTTGGATAAGTTTTTAACGTCGATCACTTTGACGCAGCCTCCTTTCCAGTTTGCCCTGGAGCCAGGTGAAGATGAGCACCATGATGAGGTACATCACAGCGGCAATGAGCAGGGGATACATGGCCTCATAGGTCTTGCTGCTGATGGCTTGGGCAAAGTAGATGATCTCTTTGCCGGAGATCACCGAGATCAGGGAGGTATCCTTGAGCAGCACGATAAACTCATTACCCAGGGCGGGGAGAATGGCCTTAAATGCCTGGGGAATGACGATAAAGCGCATGGTGTCCAGATAGCCCAGGCCCAGAGAACGGCCTGCCTCCATCTGGCCCGGGTCCAAGCTCATCAGGCCGCCCCGGATGATTTCCGCCACATAGGCGCCCGAGTTGATACCCAGGGTCAGAGCGCCCACCATGGTGAGGTCACGGCTGGTGGCGAAGATCACCAGACCCATAATCATCAGCTGCACCAGCATGGGGGTGCCGCGAATCACGGTGACATAGATCCGGCAGATGATGTTGACCACGCCCAACAGGGGATTGCGGTGGCCGGGTCGCTGCTGGTCGTGGGCGGTGCGGACGGTGGCCACCAGAAGGCCCAGAAACACGCCGATGCACAGGGCAATGACGGTGAGCTGGATGGTCATGCCCAGGCCCTTGAAATACTGCATCCACCGGTCTTCCATAAACCATGCCCGGTAAAATTTCAGGAAAGCGTCCTGAAAGAAACCAAGGTCTGCTTTGGGGCTGTTGACCCAGGTCTCGTACAACTGGTCAATTCCCATACGATCACTCCTCTACCTTTATTTCTCTCAAATGTCGGAAAAGGGGCGGTGGGAACCGCCCCTTTTGGACCTTTATGGGTGTGCTGAACTTAGTCGGCCTTGATGTGGCTGTTGATGATGGAGTCCACAGTGCCGTCGGCAATGAGCTCGTCCAGAGCCTTCTGGATGGCCTCCTGAAGCTGGGTGTTGCCCTCAGCTACGGCAATGCAGTAGTCCTCGGTGACCCACTCGCCGGGGAGGATGGTCAGACCCTCGTTGGCGGCCACAAACTCCTTGGCGGGGGCCTCGTCGATGATGACGGCGTCCACCTGTCCATTCACCAGAGCCTGCACGGCAGTGGCGCCGCTGTCAAAGGCCTTCACAGCGTCCTCACCATAGCCGCCGTTCTCGGGGGTGTCAGAGGCATAGATGTAGCCGGTGGTGCCACGCTGGGTGCCGATGAGCTTGCCGTCGCCCAGGTTATCCAGGGTCACGTCGGAGCCCTCCTTGACGATGACCACCTGCACGCCGGTGGCGTACTTGGTGGTGAAGTCCATGGTCTCGTCCCGCTCCTCGCTGTAGCTCAGACCAGCCAGCACCATGTCGGAACGGCCATTCTGCACCGCCATGAGAGCGGAGTCAAAGTCCATGTCGTCGATGACCAGCTCCAGGTCCAGCTTCTCAGCGATGGCGTAGGCCAGCTCCACGTCGATGCCCTCAAAACCGGTGCCCTCGTAGCCCTGTCCATCAGCCACGGACTCATAGGGGGGGAACTGGGCGTTGGTGGACATGATGAGCTTTCCGCTCTCCGCGGTCTTCAGGCCGTTGTCGTCGCCCTCCTGCTTGCTGCTGGTGTTGCCGCAGGCGGCCAGAGAGGCCACCATGCCAATGGCCATAGCCATGGCTGCAATCTTTTTCCAAACTTTCATATTCATCCGTCTCCTCAAATCCATTTCATGTCTTAGCTGCCCCATCCGGGGGAAGTGATTGCCATGATTATATCGCTGAAATGAATATAATGCAAGAGGAAACTGGAATATTCCTGTATTTTATCCAAAATGGCCGGATAGATATGAATGTATATTCATTTTTATGCAAGTTTCCTGCATAACCCTCAGTCCAGAGCCAGTCCCAGGTAGCCCCGGCGGGTCTGCTGCCAGAGGGCGGGGGGCTCGGTGAGCCACCGGATGGCCCCGAAGGGGGTCCCTTCCGCCCGGCCTGCGGGGGTGCGCAGCTCGCCCGGGCCGTGGCACAGGTGGGCGACTCGGCGGCCACCCTCCTCCTCGTCTCCGGGCAGGCAGAGCAGCTCCTTGACGATGTGGAACTTCCCCCAGTCCTCCACCACGGCGCAGCCCGGGCCGTGGGTCAGGTCCAGGCGGTAGAGGGCGCC
>CABPXX010000267.1 GCA_902461475.1 uncultured Eubacteriales bacterium
ATAAGATAGAAAGCAGCTGCCAAGGCACCCCCCTGGCAGCTGCTTGTTTTATTTCATGGACTCGCTGGCCTCGTCTTTCATGCGGTTCATCTCATCTTGGGCCTTGTCGGCGGCATCGTCAATGCCCCGTTTCACGTCATCCACGCCCTTCTCCACGTCGTCCTTCACGTTGTCTACCCCGTTCTCTACGTCCTGCTTGATGTCGTCCAGGCCGTCCTCCACCCGCTCATCCGGGTCCGGGGTGGAATCCGGTGTGCCGTCGTTGTTTTCATCGTTGGTTCCTCCGGCTCCGCCCCCCTGATCTGCATCGTTGGGCACCTGGGTGGCAGGCACCGCCTCAGGCGTGGTTTTCACCGGATCGTTGGACGAACATCCGGCAAATACAAACGTGGCCATTACCGCCAACAAGAAAACAGCAAGTCTGTGTTTCATATCCTCACACTCCTTTTCGTGATACTAGAAGTATGGGATAAAAATTGAAAAATAATTAAGAAATTTTTTCTTGCTTCCCAGCTATCTGTGTAGTATCATGAGGAAAAGCTCATCCTATGAGCGTCACTTAAAGGAGGTAACGATATGGAACTCAAGGGAAGCAAAACCGAGGCCAATCTGTGGGCAGCATTTGCCGGTGAGAGCCAGGCCCGCAACAAATACACCTACTTCGCCAGCAAGGCTAAGAAGGAGGGTTATGAGCAGATTTCCGCTCTGTTTACCGAGACTGCCAACAACGAGAAGGAGCACGCCAAGATCTGGTTCAAGGAGCTGGGCGGCATTGGTAACACCCGTGAAAACCTGAAGGCTGCCGCCGAGGGCGAGAACTACGAGTGGGTGACCATGTACAAGGAGATGGCCGAGACCGCCCGTGAGGAGGGCTTCGACCGCATCGCCGCTCTGTTTGAAGGGGTCGCCGTCATCGAGAAGGAGCACGAGGAGCGCTACCTGAAGCTGCTGGCCAACCTGGAGAATGACATGGTCTTCTCCGCCGGTGAGCAGACCGTGTGGATCTGCCGGAACTGCGGCCACGTCCACGTGGGCAACGATGCTCCCCAGGTCTGCCCCGTGTGCGCTCATCCCCAGGCCTACTTTGAGCGCCGTTGCATGAACTACTAATTGATCCGTCAATTACAAAAATTCCCCCGTGCTTTGCAGCACAGGGGAATTTTTTGTCCGTAACATCAAGCTTCCGGCTTGATGAGATACTCGTCCAGGTCCACGGGGGTGGCGTCGGACCACAGGCGCTCCAGAGCGTAGAACTCCCGGGCCTCCTCGGTGAACACGTGCACCACAATGGCGGAGTAGTCCAGCAGGGTCCACTGGCCGCCCCGGTGCCCCTCCACGTGGTGGGGCTCCTCCCCTGCCTTGGTCATGGCGTCCTCCACGGCGTCGGACAGAGCCTTGACCTGGGTGTTGGAGGTACCGGTGCAGATGACGAAGTAATCGGCCAGAGTGGTCTGGTCGGCAGTGTAGAGCACTTTAATGTCCTTGCCCTTCTTGGCATCCAGGGCCCGAACGGCCAGTGCGATCATTTCCTTTGAAGTTAACAATGATATTTCTCCTTTCACAGACACCCCTCAGGGGTGTCCGGTTCTCAAGTTTCTTTCAGCCAGTTGTAGGCCTCCAGGGTGTTGCAGTGAATGGGCTGGTTACGCTCCCGCATGTCCTCCATGGACATCTCCACGCCCATGAGCATGGCCGCCTTCAAGTCCCGGTAGGCCAGCTCTCGCATCTCCTCCACACCCTCAAAGACCCGGTTTGGCTCGATATAGTCGGCCATGTAGAGAATCATCTCTTCCAGGGTCATGTTGGCCCGCCCGGTGGTGTGGTAGGAGATGGCCTGGACCACAATGGGCTCCTGCCCAAAGACATGCTCAGCCAGAGCGGCCCCGCTCTTGGAGTGGAGCAGCTTTTCCGATCTGCGCTCCATCTCGTCCAGCGGGAAGCCGTACCGGTCACAGATGGCCAGGTGCTGCTCCAGGGGGAAATACTTGGTACAGTCGTGGAGAATCCCCGCCCGGCGCATCTGATCCACATCGGCGCCCCAGCGGCGTGCCAGCTGCACCGCCTCCTCCTCGGTCCCCTTGATGTGGGCCAGGCGCTTGGCCTTGACCATGGAGTTGGACACACACCGCAGTTCCTCCACCGACAGCTGGGCCAGATTGGCATGAGTGTGATAGAGGTGCTCCCGGAGGATATAGCCGTATACCTGCTGGGAGAGGTGTTGCATCCCCTCACCCTGGGGCAGCTGGCTGCGAATCTGGGTGGAGGATACCTCCCGCAGATCGGGAATCTCAATCACCTGGACTCGGGCGTTATAGCGCTGGGTCAAGGTCGCACAATGGGTGTGGCAGCGGTCCATGTCCTCCCGGGTGCGGGCAAAGGCACAGATTCCCGCCAGTTCCATGATACGCTGGGGAAGATGCCAGTCCTCCAGGGAGAGGAACATGTCCGAGCCCATGAGCAGCCACAGCTCATCCTCTGGCCACCGCTCCACCGCCTGCTCCAGGGTGTCCACGGTATAGCTCTTTCCCTCCCGTCTGAGCTCCACGTCCCAGACCTCTGCCTTGGGACCCAGCTGGTCCGCCGTCAGGGCGGTCATGGCCATGCGCTGCTGCGGGGTAGGGCTGCCGGGGGGCAGCTGCTTATGGGGAGGTTGACTGTTG
>CABPXX010000268.1 GCA_902461475.1 uncultured Eubacteriales bacterium
GGCCGCACACCGCCAAACTTGAGGCCCTGGCAATCGAAGTGAAAGCTAACAGCGGAGTAGGCATACCCCAGAGACGTGATGCGCCATCTATGTGACCCTACCGGGACCAGGGCCGACTACGGCCCCACCGCACAAAACAAAATCAAATCCTTGGGGTTTCAAAAGGGGGCAGCCCCTTTTGTGGCTTTTCGTCCATTTTGGCCACTCAAAATGGACCCCAGCGGAGCGCGTCTCCCCTCGCCAGGGGAGCGAGTCTGGACCTGAGAATGAGAGAAAGAAAAATAAAGAAGGTGGAAGCAGTCTTTTCAGACCGCTTCCACCTTTTTTTAGGCTATTGCTTTTGAAACAGGTCCGCAATGGTGCGGGCAAACAGCCGCCCGGCGGTGATGGCCTCTTGGAGGGTGTTGCCGTGGCTGCCGATCTCCACCAGCAGGCACCCGGTGGAGTAATGCTGGTTGAACCGGGAGGTGCGCAGGGCGATGGGCCGGGCCAGGGTGGACCACTTATCCGCCAGGGCCTTCTGGATGGAAGTGGCCAGGGACAGGTTGACCCGCCAGTTGGGGTGGGTCTGGCCCAGGGAGTCGGTGCCCATGACCATCATCACTTGGGCGCAGTTCTCCACCGTGCCCGCCACCGTTTTATAGATGGTCCCATCATTGGCCACCAGGGCGTCCCGGTGCACGTCAATGACCAGGCGGATGGAGGGGTATTTGTCCAACGTCTCCTTTACCGCCTGGGAGGAACGGTTGTAGGCGTCGTTGTAATCGGGGTAGTCGTAGAGGGTGGTGTCGTGGATGACCTCCAGTCCCGCCGCCTCCAAAATCTTGGTCATCTCGGTGCCCACCCGCACCATGTTCTGCTCCGTATTCAACGTGCGGTAGCTGTCACTCTCCTCATACATGTCCGTGCCGTCCATGGTATAGGCCTCGGTGGCGTGGGAATGATAGATGAGAATATCCGGGCCCTCCTGAGCCGGGGTGAGTTTGGGGGCGGCCTCCAACAGGGCCTTGACGTCCAGGGCGTAGTCGGTGTAGTTGCGGATGCTCACGGTGTCATAGGTGGCATACACCGGGGAATCGGTGGCTTTCAGAGTGCTGGGAATGATGCCGTCTGGGGCGGTGGTGGTCTGGGCCGGAGGCTCCTCGGGCGTCTCCTCCTGTTCCTCCGCTTCCGGCTGCGGAGTGGCGGTGGCCTGGGGCGCCTGGGTGGCCGCCGGGGCCGGGGTGGCCTGGGCGGCCCCGGCCAGCAGAGAGGACTGGCCCAGAATCACCTGCTGCCACAGAGGTGTGGAGGGCTGGGTGTCCCAGGGCAGTTCCAAATTCACAAGAGCGGCGGTGAGCTGGTCCAGTTGGGCCAGCTGTTTGAGTTTTTCAAGGGCCACCGCGGGGTCGGCGGTGAGATAGACGATCCACAGGGCCACAGCTGTCAGGAAGAGGGCGATGCCCTGCCGGACGCCGCGCAGCAGGGGGGCACTTGTCCTGTTCTTTTGCATAGCATTCACCTCTCCACAACCTATGCCGGGGAGCGGGGGGATAGAACCGCTCAAATCCAAGGCCCCCTTGTGCAAAGGGGGCTGGCTGCCCGCAGGGCAGACTGGGGGATTGACACACTAGGTGGCGGACAATCCCTCCGTCATGGCTTACGCCGTGCCACCTCCCTTTACACAAGGGAGGCTTTTGGGCCTGATAGAATCCGGGCAGCCCGGGGGAGTGGTTGCAATTTGCCTCGGTTTAGGATATGATATTTCCCGATGTATTGTGAAGAAGGAGGCTGTTTTCCCATGAAAGACGGCTTGATATGCGTGGCGGCGGGCACCCCCTCCATCCGGGTGGCCGACTGCGCCCACAACGGGGCGGAAATTGTCCGCCTGATGGAGGAGGCCCAGGAGCAAGGGGTGAAAATCCTCGTCCTGCCCGAGCTGTGCCTCACCGGTTACACCTGCGGCGACCTCTTTTTGCAGGACACCCTGCTGGACGGAGCCCTGGAGGCTCTGCGCAGCGTGATGCAGGCCACCCAGCACCTGGAGGTGCTCTGCGCCCTGGGTATGCCCCTGCGGGCGGGAGGCAAGCTGTACAACTGCGCCGTGGTCATCCAGTACGGCCAGGTGGTGACGGCGGTGCCCAAGACCCACATCCCCAACTACGGGGAGTTCTACGAACAGCGGTGGTTTGCCTCCGGGGAGGGGCTGTTCTTTGACCACAGCTTTTTGGTGCGCCTGCCCCACCTGGAGGAGGGCTGGCAGGAGCTGTACGGGGCCTCTCCCCTCATGGAGTGCCCCGATGTGCCCGGCCTGCGCATCGGCGTGGAGCTGTGCGAGGATTTGTGGGTGTCCGACCCGCCCTCCCGTACCCTGGCCGAGTACGGGGCCACAGTGATTTTGAATCTGTCCGCCAGCAACGAGATTGTGGGCAAGAGCAGCTACCGCCGCAACCTGGTGGTGGGCCAGTCCGGGCGGCTGTGCTGCGGCTATGTGTACGCTGACGCCGGGGAAGGGGAGTCCACCACCGACCTGGTGTTCTCCGGGCACAACCTGATTGCGGAAAACGGCACCCTACTGGCCGAGCGCCGCTTCGGCACCGGGCTGACCATCTCCCAGCTGGACATTGGGCGGCTGTGCCACGAGCGGCAGCGGCTGACCACCTT
>CABPXX010000269.1 GCA_902461475.1 uncultured Eubacteriales bacterium
ATCTCCTGGGGCGGGCGGTCGGAGGTGAAGACGATCTGTTTTTTCTGCTCATACAGGGTATTAAAGGTGTGGAACAGCTCCTCCTCGCTGGAGTCCTTGCCGGCGATGAACTGCACGTCGTCCATCAAAAACAGGTCCACCGTCCGATACTTGTCCCGGAAGCCCTGCATGTCGTTGCCGTGGCGCAGATTCGAGATGAGTTCGTTGACGAAGTCCTCGCTTTTGATGTACATAATCCGGTAGTTGGGGTGATTTTCCCGCACCCGGTTGGCGATGGCGTGGAGCAAGTGGGTCTTGCCCAGTCCCGACTGGCCGTAGATGAACAGGGGGTTGTAGGCCCCGCCCGGCTCGTTGGCCACCTTCACAGCGGCGGTGAAGGCGAATTTGTTGGTGGAGCCCACCACAAATCGGTCGAAGGTGTACTCCTGGAAGGCGGGGTCCCCGGGCTGGGTGGGTCCGGCCTTGCGGTACTGGTCCCGCTCCTCGGGGAGCATCAGGGTCACCGCCACGTCAAAGGAGAACAGCTCCCGCAGTCCGTTTTCCACCGCGGTCAAAAACCGGGTGCGGATGATGTTGCGCTTAAATTCGGTGGGGACACAGAGAATGAGGCCGCTCTCATCCAGAGCCACCGCCTCCACGTCTCCAAACCAGGTTTCGATGGACACGGCGGTCATGTCCTTCTCCATCAAAGTCTTTACTTTTTCCCATACGTCAGCAGCTGACTTCATGGCATGAGCCTCCTCAAACAAAACAAGAGAGTATTTCAGCCTTCCGCCCAGGGGGTGCGGAAAAACAGGCCGCTAAATGGGAAACCAGAGCTTCCGGTGGGTGTAGCGGCACACATCTCATACACAGATTGCCCCAAAGGCGCAAAAAACCGTTCCCCTGGTTGTGGGCCGGGACTTTGGAGACAAGCGCCAAAGCCCCGGTGGGTATCACCGGGGAAGCAGGAGAGCATGAGCATTGTGGATTGGTAACAAGCATTATATCAAAAAAAACGCCAAAGGGCAATTCTATATTTATATTGTAGCAGAAAAATTTCCACACTTTCTCCACAAATTGCGGAAAACGGATGGTGTTGTTAAAAGGAAAAAATACCACCACAACATCTTGTGTTACCCAATTCTTGCGAAAAAACATTGGAATTTTTCTTGACAGAAGGGGTAGATTTGGGTATAATTTCGTGTGCGCTATTGAGCGCATTGATTTTACCGACCGCATCCCACACGGGATGTTGTGGAGGGCGGCACAGCCCCCCAGAGGGCTTTGTGCTTTGCCAATCTGTACAGGAGGTGTTTCCGCATGGTTCGTACCTATCAGCCCAAGAAGCGTCATCGCTCCAAGGTCCATGGTTTCCGTAAGCGCATGGCCACTGCCAACGGCCGCAAGGTTCTGGCTCGCCGTCGTGCCAAGGGCCGCGTCCGTCTCACCCACTGATGGTGGCAACAGCGGCAACATCGGATATATGTGAATAAAGCAGGGGCGCGGGAGAAATCCCTCGCCCCTACATTCATATGGAGACCTTCCTCATGACTCTGGGATAGATGGAAATGGCTCCTGTGAGTGCCTCAGAACTTACTTTTTCAATATTCCGATGTTCCAACCCTGATGAAGGGAGTTTTTTTGTGAAATACACGGTATCGTTAAAGGAAAACCACATCTTCCGCCGTCTCTACCGCAAGGGCAACACCGCCGCAGACAGCCGTTTGGCCATCTACGTGCGGCGCAACGGACGGCCCGGCAATCGGCTGGGTCTCACCGTGTCCACCAAGGTGGGACATGCTGTGGTGCGCAATCGGCTGCGCCGCCGCCTGCGGGAGATCTACCGCCTCCACGAGCACCAGCTGGTGCGGGGGGTGGACCTGGTGGTGGTGGCCCGGGTGCGGGCCGGTTCCTGCTATTACCGACAGCTGGAGGAGTCCTTTGTGCGGCTGTGCCGCAAGCTGAATCTGGTGGAGAAGTGAGAGAATGAAACAGATTTTGCTGTTTCTGGTGCGGTATTACCGCAAGAACATCTCCCCCACCCGGCCTCCCAGCTGCCGCTTTATTCCCACCTGCTCCACCTACGCCCTGGAGGCCATTGAGGTCCACGGGGCGTTGAAGGGTGGACTGTTGGCGGCGTGGCGGGTGCTGCGCTGCCATCCATTTCACAAGGAAAAAGGCTTCATCTACGACCCCGTACCACCGAAAAAAACTCGATTATCCAGGAGGTAACACATGGATATCTGGCAAATCCTCATGACGCCCTTTAGCTGGTTGCTGGAGACCTTCTGTCGGGTCTTTAATAGCTACGGCGTGGCGCTGATCTTCTTTACCATTGTGGTGAAGGTCATCCTCTTCCCCCTGTCTCTGAAGGGCAAGAAGAGCATGATCAAGATGAATCTGCTCAACAGCCAGGTCAAAGAGATTCAGCAGCGCTGCGGCAGCGACCGGGAGCGTTATAGTCAGGAGGTCAATAAGCTCTATGCGGACAACCAGGTCAGCCCCATGGGCGGCTGCGGTTGGTCCCTCATCCCTCTGGCCATCCTGATGCCTCTGTATGCCATCATCCGCCGACCCCTCAAGTATTTGATGGGTCTGAGCGATGCGGGCACCACCGCTGTGGCCAACGCCCTGGGCGTGAGCGGCTTTGTGGCTG
>CABPXX010000270.1 GCA_902461475.1 uncultured Eubacteriales bacterium
ACAACAAGGAGGACCTCCCCTCCGCCGCCCCCCTGCCCCAGCCCCCCGCCGGGGTGGAGATGGTGACTCTGTCCGCCCTCACCGGGGACGGCATCGACCAGCTGGAGCTGGCCATTGGCCGCCTGTTCCCCCACGACCCCGGCCTGCGCCCCGGTGCCCTTTTGACCAATGCCCGCCAGGCCCAGGCCGCCGCCCAGGCCCGGGACTGCCTCACCCGTGCCCAGCTGGCCCTCCAGGCCGGACTCTCCCCCGACGCCGTCCTCACCGATGTGGAAGATGCCCTCCAATATCTGGGTCAGCTCACCGGGCGTGTGGTGCGAGACGACATTACTTCCCAAATTTTCCAGCGCTTTTGCGTGGGTAAATGACAGTTTTTGTAACTTTTTAGGGGTTGACACCATATCTATGGATAGCCTTCCACAACTCACACACCATGTGGAAAACTTTGTGGAAGCTGTGGAAGTCTCGGTTCAAGCTGTGTCCCCCGCTGAAAAACAGGCCGCTGTGCATGGTGCACAGCGGCCTGTTTTTTGCCGATGTTTGGCTATCCTGGGGGAATGCTGGACTTTTCTCTCCCCCTGTGCTAAGATGCTCTCATCCCCACCTTGGGGAGAGAAAGAGAGAGAGTTTATGAACAAGAGTGTTTCCAACGCCTATGCTGGGTTTGCCCAGCGCCTGGGGTTGCAGATGGACGACAGCGGTGGCCTGTACGGCCAGCGGGGCGGCTACGCCTGGACCATCTTCGCCACGGACCCCCGCTATCCCTATCAGCTTTTGGTGACCACCCCCGTCCACCGCACCGCTGGCCCCCTGAGCAAAGAGGAGGTGCGCCAGTTCAAGCGGGAGCACAAGGAGATTTTTCTCCTCCACCAGCGCCAGAACGCCATCTCCATCACCGTCCGGGTCAAGGGCTCCAAGGGGGCAGATCGGCTGGAGGCGGCCATGAACGCCCTCACCGAGCTGCTGCGCACCCAGTCCTTCCGGCCCTGCTGCCAGAACTGCGGCCAGGAGCTGCCTGTGGAGGGCTACTTTGTCTCCGGCGGCTACATGCAGGTGTGTGACAGCTGCGCCCAGACCCTGAAGCAGTCCCACAACACTGCCCAGGCTGAGAGGGCCCAGAAGAGCGAGAATGTGGTGGGCGGCATCGTGGGCAGCCTCATCGGCTCCCTGCTGGGGGTGCTGTGCATCATCCTGCTCAACCAGCTGGGCTATATGGCCGCCCTGGCCGGCATTATCATGGCCGTGTGTACCCTCAAGGGCTATGAGATCCTGGGCGGCAAGCTGTCCAACCGGGGCATCGTCATCAGCATTGTGGTGATGATCGTCATGATCTTTGTGGGCGACCGACTGGACTGGGCCATTCTGGTGTCTCAGCAGCTGGAAATGCCCCTGCCCATGGCCTTCCAGGCCGTTCCCGTGCTGCTGGCGGAGGAGATCATTGAGCCCGCCATCTACGTGGTGAATCTGCTGCTGCTGTACCTGTTCATGGCTGTGGGCGCGGTGCCCACCATCCGCAGCTCCATTCTTTGCCGCTCCATCCGCAACCGCCGATTTGTCAACCTGGTGTACCGTCTGGGCCACCCGCCCGTGGCACTGTAAGAGAGAAAAAAATCCGCTGTGCAACCATGCACAGCGGATTTTTTGTCAGTTGCGGGTCGTTAAGCGGTCTGCCACCACTCGGGCGGCCTTGACGCCGGAGGCGCCCGCCTGGGCCAGGCCACGGGTGACACCGGCGCCGTCGCCCACGGCAAAGAAGCCGGGCAGGGCGGTCTCCAGCTGATTAGACAGGGAGATGCGGGCGGAGTAGAACTTCACCTCCGCGCCGTAGAGCAGGGTGTCGTGGTTGGCGGTGCCTGGGGCGATCTTATCCAGGACGTAGATCATCTCGATGATGTCGTCCAGCTGCCGCTTGGGCAGGGCCAGGGACAGGTCACCGGGGACGGCGGCGGTGAGGGTGGGCCGCACGAAGGACTTGGACAGGCGGTGCTCATTGGTGCGGATGCCGGACACCAGGTCCCCGAACCGCTGCACCAGCACGCCGCCCGCCAGCATGTTGGACAGAGAGGCGATGTGCTTGCCGTAGCGGTAGGGCTCGTTGAAGGGCTGGGTGAAGCGGTTGGACACCAACAGAGCGAAGTTGGTGTTGCGGCTTTGCAGCTTGGGGTCGGAGTAGGAGTGGCCGTTGACCGTGTTGATGCCCTCCACGTTCTCCGCCACCACGTGGCCGTAGGGGTTCATGCAGAAGGTGCGCACCTGGTCGCCGTACTGCTTGGTGCGGTAGACCAGCTTGGACTCGTACACCACGTCGGTGATGTGCTCAAAGACGGCGGCGGGCAGCTCCACCCGCACCCCGATGTCCACCTGGTTGTTCAGCAGCTCCAGACCCAGGTCCTTGCACTGGTTGGAGAACCACTCCGCGCCGGAGCGGCCGGGGGCGGCGATGAGCCGGCGGCAGGCGACCTCTTCCCCCTTCTCCAGGGTCAGGCGGAAGCCCTCACCGTCCCGGGCGATGTGCTCCACGGCGGTGTTGAAGCGGAACTCAAGCTTGTCCTTCAGTCCCTCATAGATGTTCTGAAGGATACGCAGGTTGTTTTCGGTGCCCAGGTGCTTGCACCG
>CABPXX010000271.1 GCA_902461475.1 uncultured Eubacteriales bacterium
GGGGGACTCGCCGTCGTCGGTGGGCTCATAGCTCTCCACCTCGGGCAGCAGCAGGGGCAGCTGATCCTCCGGTACGGGCTGCCAGCCGCACTTTTCGCACCAGATCATGGGGATGGGCTCACCCCAGTAGCGCTGGCGTGAGAACACCCAGTCCCGCAGCTTATAGTTCACCTTGGCCTCGCCGATGCCCTTCTCCTCCAGCCACTTGGTGATGACGGGAATGGCGTCCTTCACCGTCAGGCCGCTGAGGAAGTCGGAGTTGACCATGATGCCAGTGTCATCCTTGGCGGTGAAGGCGGCCTTCTGCACATCCTCGCCGCCGGAGACTACCTCGATGATCTCACAGCCGAACTTCTTGGCAAACTCCCAGTCGCGGTCGTCGTGGGCGGGGACGGCCATGATGGCGCCGGTGCCGTAGGTGGACAGGACGTAGTCGGAGATAAAGATGGGGATTTCCTTGCCGTTGACCGGGTTGACGCCCCGGACGCCGTCCAGCTCCACGCCGGTCTTTTCCTTGTTCAGCTCGGTGCGCTCCAGGTCAGACTTGGAAGCCGCCGCCTTCTGATAGGACACGACCTCGTCCGCGTTCTTCAGCTTGCCGCTCTCCAGCCAGCCCCTCACCAGGGCGTGCTCCGGGGAGAGGACCATGTAAGTCGCACCGAACAGGGTGTCGGGCCGGGTGGTAAAGACCTTGATGTCCTCGCCGGTGGTGGCCTTGAATACCACCTCGGCGCCGGTGGAGCGGCCGATCCAGTTGCGCTGCTGGGTCTTCACCCGCTCGATGAAGTCCACCTCGTCCAGGTCGTCAATGAGGCGCTGGGCATACTCGGTGATCTTCAGCATCCACTGGCTCTTCTCCTTGCGGATGACGGGGGCGCCGCAGCGCTCGCACACGCCGTCCACCACTTCCTCGTTGGCCAGCACGCACTTACAGGAGGTGCACCAGTTCACGGGCATGGTGGCCTTGTAGGCCAGGCCGTGCTTGTACAGCTGGAGGAAAATCCACTGGGTCCACTTGTAGTACTTGGGGTCGGTGGTGTCGATGACCCGGTCCCAGTCAAAGCCAAAGCCCAGCATTTTCAGCTGGCTGGTGAAGTTCTGGATGTTGTCATGGGTCACCTTAGCGGGGTGGATGTGGTTTTTGATAGCGTAGTTCTCGGTGGGCAGACCGAAAGCGTCAAAGCCCATGGGGAACAGGACATTGTAGCCATCCATGCGCTTCTTGCGGCAGACGATGTCCATGGCGGTATAGGGCCGGGGATGGCCCACGTGCAGGCCCTGGCCGGAGGGGTAGGGGAACTCCACCAGGCCATAAAACTTCTTTTTGTCGCTGTTGTCGTGGGCGGCATAGACCTTGGCGTCCTCCCACTTCTTCTGCCATTTGGGCTCGATGTTGGCAAAATCGTACTTCAACTTCCACACTTCCATTCCACGGGAGCACAGCTCCCAAGAGTAATATCTGACCTCCCCAAAGGGGGAGAAGTTTCACAGTCCTTTGATTATACCGTATTTTCCAGCTCTTTTCAACCGCTTCTTGCATTGCCTTTCTTTCCTTTTCATTGTACTTGTCAGGCACATTACTTTCAATTGTAACAATAGATGCTTTCCCTCTGTTCGCTCAAATCGAGATGATAAAACGTGCATTCTATGCGTATATTTAGTTAGCGAAATGATAGAGATTCATTTCAACAAAATGCCAATTGAGCTATCTCTATATTGTCAACTTTTGCTTTAATTCTTATGGCATTTTTGTACATAAGGTCAATTTCATATTCTTCTCCTTATGTCTTTTTCCCATTGCGTCGTAACGGAAATTTTGATATAATAAACCGTACAAAGGCATAAGGAGGAACCGTGCTATGAAAAAGCCCGTGAAGTTTGTTCTATGGCTGTCCATTGGTGTGTTGGCGGTGCTCTTTGCCGGAGGAATGCTCAGTTTTTATCCATTCCTTGCCGATGACCTGGTGGCACGAGAGATTTTATTCTGTACATTTGTGATCTGTGTGGTGGTCGGCATCTGCACCGCCATCATCCTCTCCCGTCTGGACCGCCGCTGACCCGCTCCCCCTTCCAAGCCGCCGTCACTCTGGATAAACCCAGCGTGGCGGTGGCCGTTTGCTTTTTGGGGCTTTGTTTCACCTCTCCCCCCTATCTGGCATAGGTTGAGATGTAATTTTTTTGCCGAGGAGGCCTGACCAATGCCGAATGTTCAATATTTCCTGGGTGGCAACACCCCTTTGGGCTTTTCTTCCCTGTACCACCAGCTGTCTGACCCGGAGAGCCACCGGGCAGTGTACATCTTAAAGGGCGGGGCGGGGTGCGGAAAATCCTCTCTCATGCGCCGGGTGGGACGCCACGCCCAGGCCGCCGGACATGAGGTGATCGAAATTCCCTGCTCCGGTGACCCCGACTCCCTGGACGCTGTGATTCTTCCAAAGCTGGGAGTAGCGGTTGTGGACGGCACCGCCCCCCACGTGGTGGAGCCCGCCTGCGCGGGAGCGGTGGAACGGTATGTGGATTTGAGCCGCTTCTACTCCTGGGAGGGGTTACAGCCCATCAAAGGGGAGATTATCGCCGCCGGGCAGGCCTGCTCTGCCTGCTATAAGCGGG
>CABPXX010000272.1 GCA_902461475.1 uncultured Eubacteriales bacterium
GGCCGCCGCTGGCCCGCCGCCCGGCTCTCGTTGGCACGGGAGAGCTGGGACAGACAGATCACGGGGACGTTGAGCTCCTTGGCCATGAGCTTCATGGAACGGGAGATGTCGGAGACGATCTGCTGGCGGTTGTCGCTGGCCCGGGCGGGCCCTCCGGCGGAGGTCATCAGCTGGAGGTAGTCCACGATCACCAGCCCCAGGTCCTTGATGCGGCGGCACTTGGCGTTCATGTCCGCCACGGACAGGGAGGAGTCGTCGTCCATATAGATCTTGGCCTGGCTGAGGGTGGCCACCGCCATGGCCAGCCGAGACCACTCCTCCTCCCCCACAATGCGGCCGGTGAGCAGTTTTTTGTTGTCAATGAGGCACTCGGTGGAGATGAGACGCAGGCCCAGCTGCTCCCGGCTCATTTCCAGAGAGAAGATGGCCACGCTCTTGCCCGAGTGCTTGCCCGCCTCCAGGCCGATGTTCAAAGCCAGGGAGGTCTTACCCATACCGGGTCGGGCGGCGAGAATCAAAAGGTCGGAATTGTTCAGACCGGAAATTCTCCGGTCCAGGTCAATGAGGCCGGTGGAGATACCGGGGAACTCCGCCCCGTTCTCCTGCCGCTCCTTGATAGTCTCCCACACCTGGCTCATCACCGTGGCGATGTGGGTCATACCCTGGGCGGAGCGGCCCTGGCGGATGGCGTAAATGCGCTGTTCGGCGGCCTCCAAAATCTGCTGTGCGGTGCCGCTCTCGCTGCGCACCATCTCCTCCAGCTCCCCGGCGGTCTCCCCCACTCTTCTCAGCAGGGCCTTGTCGGCCACGATGCTGACATACTCCATGACGTTGGCCGCCGTGGGGGTGATCTCCATGAGCTGGCGCAGGTAGGCCACCGAGGTGTTCTCGTCGTACACCCCCGCCTGCTTCATGCGGTCCAGCACCGTCACCGGGTCGATGGTCTCGAAGCGGTTGAACATGGTGAACAGCACCTGATACAGCTCCCGGTTCTGGCGCAGATAGAAGTCGTCGGGGGTCAGGCGGGCCACCACGTCGGGAATACACCGGTCGTCGATGAGCATGGAGCCCAGCACTGCCTGTTCCGCCTCCACCGAGTGGGGCAGGCGCAGGCCATTGAATTCGTCCACTGTCATCCCTCCCAGTTGTGTTGCAGGCTCCAGAGATTAGCCCTCTTCCACCATCACACGGACGGTGCCGGTGATTTCATAGCCCAGCTTGCACTTGACCTCGTAGCCGCCAAAGGCCTTGATGGGGTCAGCCAGCACCAGCTTGGACTTGTTGATGTCGATGTTGTACTGCTGCTTGAGGCCCTCGGAGATTTCCTTGGTGGTCACCGAGCCGAACAGGCGGCCACCCTGGCCAGCCTTGGCCACAATCTTCACCGGGCACTCCTTGAGGCGGTTGGACAGGTCCATGGCGGCCTGACGCTCCTCGGCCTCACGGGCGCGGCGGGCCTTGTCCTGCATCTTCATGGTGTTGATGTTCTCGGCGCTGGCCTCCACCGCCAGCTTGCGGGGCAGAAGGAAGTTGCGGGCGTACCCGTCGGACACGTCCACCATCTGGCCCTTCTTGCCGTGGCCCTTCACGTCCTGCTGTAAAATCACTTTCATGATGTGTTCCTCCTAAAAATATGGTTTGCTTGGGGAGAACTTACTCCTCCTCTTCCCCCATCTCCTCCGGATCGTCGGTCTTAAAGTATCGCTCCAGAGTGGCCATGAGGGATTCCGTCACCTGCTTCAACGTCTGCCCGGCGATCTGGGCTCCGGCGGCTCCGGCGTTTCCGCCGCCGCCCAGGGCCTCCAAAATCACCTGGACATTGGTGTCGTTGATGCTTCTGGCCGACACCACCACCCGGTCCCCGTCGGGATAGAGGACGAAGGAGGTGTTGATGCCTGCAATATTCAACAGCTCATCGGCCGCCTGGGCGGCTGTGACCCGATTGACGGTATGGTCTACCGGCGCAATGGCAATATCCTGCCGGTACATCTTGGCATTTTGAATGATGCCGTACTTGGCCACGGTGTCGGCCAGGCCGGTCTGGAACATCTTCTTCACCTCGCCGGTGTCGCCGCCGGCTCGGCGCAGGAAGGCGGCGGCCTCGAAGGTGCGGCCTCCGGTGCGCATGGTGAAGTTCTTGGTGTCCAGCATCAGGCCCGCCATCATGGCCTCTGCCTCGCCCCGCAGCAGCTCGCCCGGCTCCATGAGGTAGCCCAGCAATTCGCTGACCAGCTCACAGGTGGAGGAGGCGTAGGGCTCGTGGAAGTAGAGGGCACCGCCCTCGATGTAGGTGGCGGCCCGGCGGGGGGGGGCGATGACCGCCACCTTGTTGCAGGACTGGAGCACCTCTCGGCTGGCCCCCTGCTCGGGGCGGTTGGTGTCCACCACCACCAGCAGGGACCGGGAGTCCGCCTTGAGAAGGGTCTCCTGGCTGTCCAAAAACAGGTCCTTGTACTCCTCCATCCCCTCCAACTTGCGGTACAGCTGGTCGGCAGGGGTGGGGCCGCTCTCCCGGACGATATAGTGGGGCACGCCCTTCTTGCGGGCAATGGCGCACACGCCCACGGCGGCGCCCACGGCGGCCCTGTCGGCGGCGGGCAACGGCATCT
>CABPXX010000273.1 GCA_902461475.1 uncultured Eubacteriales bacterium
AAGTCCAGCACCCGGGCCACCGAGGTACCCTTGGTGACCACAGCGTCGTTGAGGGCAGTCTCGGAGAACACCCGCCGCCCGTCCCGGCGCACGGTGATGTCCAGCATCATCCGCTTCTCGATGGTGTACTTCCCTGCCGTCAGGCGACTGAGCATGGACAGCTCATGCTGCTCCAGCTCTGCCATAAAGCCCACGCTGCCCAGATTGATGCCCAGCACCGGAATCTGGTGGGCGTTGGCGTCTCGGGCGGCGTGGAGGATGGTGCCGTCCCCGCCAAAGCACACCAGCACGTCGGTGTCCTCCAGCTCGGCGCTCATCTGCCCAAAGGGCTGGTGAGCGGGCAGGTGGACCCGGCTGGAGTCCTCCAGGTCAAAGGGCAGGCAGATGACCACCTGGGCCCCGTTGTCCTCCAAAATCCGCTTGGCGGTCATGGCTGTTTTAAGCCCCCGGTCCCGGTAGGGGTTGGGGCTGAGTAGCACCTTCATGGGTTCTCTCCTTCCAGCTGGGCGTGGGAACGGCGCACCAAGTCCTCCAGGTCGCCCCACTCCGGCTCTCCCGGCTTGGCATGCATATACCCCAGATACTCGATGTTGCCCTCCGGGCCACGGATGGGAGAGAAGTCAATGCCCTTGACGGTAAAGCCCGCCTCGGCGGCGTGCTGGGTGAAGTGCTCCAGCACCTCCAGGTGGACGGCGGGGTCCCGGACCACGCCCTTTTTGCCCACCTTCTCCCGTCCGGCCTCGAACTGGGGCTTGATGAGGGCCACCACCTCCCCGTCCTCGCTCATGAGTTGGCGCAGGGCGGGAAGAATCAGCTTCAAAGAGATAAAAGAGACGTCAATAGAGGCAAAGTCCAGCACGTCGGGAATCTCATTATGGGACAGGTACCGGGCATTGGTGCGCTCCAGCACCACCACCCGCTCATCGCTGCGCAGAGACCAGGCCAGCTGGCCATAGCCCACGTCCACGGCGTACACCTTGGCCGCCCCGTTTTGCAGCATACAGTCGGTGAAGCCTCCGGTAGAGGCGCCAATGTCCGCCGCCGTCTTGCCCAGCAGATCAATGGGGAAGTGTTTCATAGCCTTCTCCAGCTTCAACCCGCCCCGGCTGACATAGCGCAGGGTCTGGCCCCGCACCTCCAGGGCCGTATCCTCATCCAGGGTCATCCCCGCCTTGTCCAGGCGCTTCTCCCCGGAGTAGACCTGTCCGGCCATGATGATAGCCTGGGCCTTTTGGCGGCTCTCCACCAGCCCCTTCTCCACCATCAGTACATCCAAGCGTTTTTTAGCCATTGGCGATCACCTCCATTGCTTTTTGACAAATTCCTGCCCCGTCGATGCCGGTCATCTCCCGCAGCTGGGTCATCGAGCCCTGGGGCACAAACTGGTCCCCCAGATTCACCAGGGCCGCCTTCACAAGTACCCCGGCCAAGGCCAGTTCCGAGATGATGGTACGTCCCACGCAGCCGGAGTCGTTGCACTCCTCGGCTACGATGAGCCGCCCGGTCTGTTCACACAGGCGACGAATGGGGCCCATATCCAGGGGGCGAATGCTGTTGAGCTTCACCACCGCTACGGAGTACCCCCGCTGCTCCAAGAGCTGGGCGGCCTGGAGCACCTGGCCTACCATGGTGCCATAGGCCACCAAAGTCACGTCGGTGCCCTCCTGAATCACCGTGGTGCCGTCCACTCCGGCCATCTGGGTCCACTGCCCCTCCCCGCCTCGGGGATAGCGAATGGCCACCGGGCCGATCATCTCGGTCACCGCATGGCGGAGCATGGCCCGCAGTTCAGCAAAGCTGGCAGGGCACAAAATCTGCATCCCGGGCACCGTGGACAAAAAGCCCACGTCAAACACGCCGTGGTGGGTCTCGCCGTCCTCTCCCACCAGACCTGCCCGATCCACGGCCAGGATGCCGTGGAGGTTTTGCAGAGCCATATCGTGGATGAGCATGTCATAGCCCCGCTGCAAAAACGTGGAGTACACCGCAAACACGGGTAGGGCTCCCTGCTTGGCCAGACCTCCGGTCATAGCCACCGCATGGCCCTCAGCGATGCCCACGTCAAAGAATCGCTGGGGATAGCGGCGGGCAAACACCGCCCCCCCCCGGCCCCCCCTACGCCAAGCCCGGTACCCAGCCGCATGGCCGCCGTAATGGCCACCAGCTCCGGTTTTTCCTCGGCCAGCTGGCACATGGTCTCCCCAAACACCGAGGAGAAGTTGGCGCCCCCTGCCTTGGACACCGCCAGCCCCTTCTCCACGTCAAAGGGGCCCACCCCGTGGAACTGGTCCGGTTGGCGTTCCGCATGTGTATAACCCTTCCCCTTTACAGTCTTGACATGGAGCAGCACCGGGCTGTTGAGCTCCTTGGCGTAGCGGAGCATCCGGGTGAGGTAGCTCACGTCGTGGCCGTCCACAGGGCCCAAGTAGGTAAAGCCCATGTCCTCAAACATGGAGTAGCCTAAAATGGCGTCCTTCACCATCTTTTTAGCCCGGTGGGTGACCTTGTAAACCGCTTGTCCCACGGCATTTTTCCCGGTGATACTGCGGTAGAGCTTTTTCAGGTGCAGGTACTGGGGCTTGAGGCGCTGGCGGGACAGGGGGG
>CABPXX010000274.1 GCA_902461475.1 uncultured Eubacteriales bacterium
CAGAGACTCGGGGCGCAGCCGCTTTCCATGGCAGTCGGGACAGGGGGACTCGCTCATGCACTCCTCGATCTCCCGCTTCATGGAGTCCGACTGGGTCTCCTTATAGCGGCGTTCCAAGTTGTTGATGATGCCCTCAAAGGGCTGGTACAGAACTCCCTTGCCCCGAGGCTGGTCGTAGTGAATGGTGAGCTTTTCGCCCTTGGTGCCGTACAGAATGATGTTGAGCACCTCGGGGGTGAGCTTTTCAATGGGGTCGGTGAGGTTGAAGTGGTATTTGGCGGCCAGAGCCTCGAAGTACATCCGGGAAATGCCATCCGACTTGATGTTGTTCCATCCAGAGGCGGAGATGGCCCCCTCCAGAATGGACAGGCTGCGGTTGGGGATGATGAGGTCCGGATCCACCTTCAGCTGGGCCCCCAGGCCCGTACAGGTGGGGCAGGCCCCGAAGGGATTGTTGAAGGAGAACATACGAGGGGTGAGCTCTTCAATGGAGATGCCGCAGTCCTCACAGGCGTAGTTCTGGGAGAACACCAGGTCCTCGTCCTCCTGCACCAGGTTGATGAGCACCACGCCACCGGACAGCCCCGCTGCCGTCTCCACCGAGTCGGTGAGGCGGCGGGCGATGTCCTCCCGGATGACCAGGCGGTCCACCACGATCTCAATGTTGTGCTTTTTGTTCTTCTCCAGCTTGATCTCCTCGGACAGGTCGTAGAGGGCACCATCCACCCGCACCCGGACATAGCCAGAACGGCGGGCATCCTCCAGCACCTTGGCGTGTTCGCCCTTCTTGCCCCGGATGACGGGAGCCAGCACCTGGAGGCGTGTACCCATGGGCAGGGCCATGACCTGGTCGATGATCTGGTCAATGGTCTGCTGGTGAATCTCCTTGCCGCACTTGGGGCAGTGGGGGGTGCCCACCCGGGCCCACAGCAGACGCAGGTAGTCGTAAATCTCCGTCACCGTGCCCACGGTGGACCGGGGATTTTTGGATGTGGTCTTCTGGTCGATGGAGATGGCGGGAGACAGGCCCTCGATGTAGTCCACATCCGGCTTCTCCATCTGGCCCAGGAACATGCGGGCGTAGGAGGACAGGGACTCCACATAGCGGCGCTGGCCCTCAGCGTACAGGGTCTCAAAGGCCAGGGAGGATTTGCCCGAGCCGGACAGACCCGTAAGCACCACCAGCTTGTCCCGGGGAATCTCCACGTCAATGTTTTTCAGGTTGTTCTCTCGGGCGCCCTTAATGAGAATACGGTCGATCATATTGGATCTCCTTCAAATGTTGGGCTGGGTTCAGCAGCCAAATTCCTTTGCCACGTCACGGAGCATCTCCCGGATGGGCAGCTCGTAGGGGCAACGGGTCTCGCAGGCTCCACACCCCACGCACTCCCCGGCGTGGTGGTCCAGAGCCATGTACCGCTCCACGGCCCAGTCTACCAGGCCATACCGCCGGGCGTAGTTGGCCATGAGGAACTGGGAGGGGATGTTGATGCCCACGGTGCAGGGGGCACAGTAGCCGCAGCGGCGGCAGAAGTGGGTGCCCAGCTCAGCCCGGATGCGCTGGCATTCCTCCAGCTCCTCCTGGGTCAAGGGGGCGGTCAAATCCACCTGGGCGTTGCGCTGTACTTCCTCCACGCTGCCCATACCGGGGATGGACACGTCCATGACCCCGGAGACGGCGATGAAGCGCAGAGCCAGGTTCCAGTCGTCCAGGTTTCCCCCCGCCATGGGCTTCATAGCGATGGTGCCAATGCCCTTTTCCTGGGCCAGGGCCAGCACCTCGTGCCCCTGCATCTCCACGATGTTATAGGGGAACATCACCGTCTCAATCTGGTGGGCGTGCTCCTCCACCAGCAGGCGCAGGGCCTCCAGGGAGTGGGCAGTGGCTCCAATGTGGCGGATTTTCCCCTCTACCTTGGCCTGAGCCAGGGCTTCATAGGCCCCGTCAGGGCCAAAGGCCTGGTCAAAGTCCTTCAAGGGCAGGTTGTGGATCTGGTACAGGTCGATATAGTCGGTCTGAAGGTTGCCCAGGCTGATGCCAATGTCCTTCTCCATGGCCTCACGGCTGCGGGACATGGACTTGGTGGCCAGGATGAACTTGTCCCGGCGGCCCTTCAAGGCAGCACCCAGATATTCCTCAGATACCGTGTAGCCCCGGGCGGTGTCGATGAAATTGATGCCGAACTTCTCCAGCTCGTCCACCACCGCCAGGGTGTTGGCTGCGTCGGAGCGCTGGATGGGGATGCCGCCAAAGGAGATGGCGGACACCTTCAGTTCGGTGTTACCTAAGGTTACCATGTTCATAGTTGTACTCCTCTATTCTTCCACAATCACGTCGGCCGTGGTGGCTCGCACCAAGTCTATGAGAGCCTGGGGTGCCACCTCCACCTGAAAGCCGATCTTCCCGGCGGACACGTAGATGGTGTCATAATCCAGGCAGCTTTGATGGAACACGGTGGGGAACTGCTTTTTCATCCCCACCGGAGAGCAGCCGCCGTGGACATAGCCCGTGAGGGGCAGCAGTTCTTTGCTGGGCAGCATGGCTACCGACTTCTCCCCCACCGCCCTCGCCGCCGTCTTCAAGTCCCAGGTAAGGACTGAA
>CABPXX010000275.1 GCA_902461475.1 uncultured Eubacteriales bacterium
TTCAAATCCGCCTGATAGAGGCTGGTGGAGCCGTCGGCGGCAGTGCCGAACACCCACAGACCCTCCTCTTTCAGCTCCTTGAGCAGGGCGGTGAGGTTGGCCACCCGGGCCACGGGCAGGTAGCTGACCGCTCCGGCGGAGGTCTTGGCCACGATGGCAGTCAAACCAGCGGAGCGGCGCTTGGGGATGATAATCCCGTGGGCTCCGGCGGCCTCGGCGGTACGGATGACAGCGCCCAGGTTGTGGGGGTCGCTGAGCTCGTCGCACACCACCACCAGGGGGGTCTCCCCCTTGTCCCGGGCGGACTGGAGGATGTCGGACACACTGGCGTACTCCCGCACCGCCGCCACGGCGATGACGCCCTGGTGGGAGTGGGTGACGCTCATGGCGTCCAGCTTGCGGCGGTCGGCTTCCACCACCACAATGCCCTTACCCCGGGCGGTGGAGGCGATGTGGCCCAGGGTGGCGTCGGTTTCACCCTTGGCGATATAGACTTTATCCATGGCGGTGCCGGCCCGTAGGGCCTCAATAACGGCGTTACGGCCCTCGATGATGCCGTCGGCGGGACTGTTTTGCTCTCTGTGTTGTTGGCGCATAGCAACGTGCTCCTTTATTCTGATCTCTATGATAAACGTCGATCCAGAAGATCGCAGAAAAATTTGTTCATGGTTGACGTAGTATTATATCACGGTTTTGCCGGATGAAAAAGAGGGAAAACGGAGAATCTAACAGGGAATCCGGGCAAAGTCATAGAAAGTTTACACCCAGGCCAAGAACATTTCTTGTTTTTACCTTTCAGATGTGTTATACTTCTCGCAAATGGTGAAACGAAACCGTTTCAAGAGAAAAACGCCGGGCAATCTTACCCGGCTTGTGTGATTTTAAGGAGGACACCCCTATGGCGGGACCCAATGGACCCAACAATCAAAATGACAACAGAAAGCGACCATCCCTGGGCTTTATCGGCATCGTGGTGTGGGCCATTCTGTTGGTGGTGCTGCTCAACAGCTGTGTGGTATCCATGCGCTCGGCCAGCACCATCACCGTGCCCTACTCCACCTTCCGGGAGTGGGTGGTCAAGGACTATGTGGACGAGGTGGAGATGGACAACTACGGCTACTACTTCACCTTGAAGGACGACGCCCCCCCTCTCCAAGAGTACCAGAACAAAACCAAGTCTGCCACAGGCACCAGCTTGAGCGTCAGCAACCTGCTGTTTGACCAGTTGGGTGGCGACCAGAAAAACAAATTGAAGTTCCAGGCGGCCATGCCCCCGGTGCAGGACCAGGAGATCATTTCCCTGATGAGTGAGCATGGCGTCAAGTACAAATCCGAGATGGTCACCAGTGAGCAGTCCATGCTCATGGCGGTGGTCAGCTACGTGCTCCCCACCCTGATTCTGGTGGTGGCCATGGTCTTCCTCTACCGCTACATGTTCAAGAAGATGGGCGGCGGCGGTTTGGGCGGCCTGGGCGGCGTGGGCAAGGCCAACGCCAAGGTGTACGTGGAGAAGTCCACCGGTGTCACCTTCCGGGACGTGGCAGGCCAGGACGAGGCCAAGGAGAGCCTGGAGGAGATCATCGACTTCCTCCACCATCCCCAGCGCTACACCGAGATCGGCGCCAAGCTGCCCAAGGGCGCCTTGCTGGTGGGCCCTCCCGGTACTGGTAAGACCCTGCTGGCCAAGGCGGTGGCAGGAGAGGCCAACGTGCCCTTCTTCTCTATCTCCGGCTCTGACTTTGTGGAGATGTTCGTGGGCGTGGGCGCTTCCCGTGTCCGTGACCTGTTCAAAGAGGCCAACAAGATGGCCCCCTGTATCATCTTCATCGACGAGATCGACACCATCGGTAAGTCCCGCGACAACCGCATGGGCGGCAACGACGAGCGGGAGCAGACCTTGAACCAGTTGCTGGCGGAGTTGGACGGCTTCGACCCTGGCAAGGGCATCATCGTCCTGGGTGCCACCAACCGCCCCGAGGTGCTGGATAAGGCGCTGCTGCGTCCCGGCCGCTTCGACCGACGCATTACCATCGACCGGCCCAACCTGGCCGGACGTCTGGCCACTCTCCAGGTACACACCCGGAAGATTCGTCTGGCCGAGGACGTGGATTTGAACAAGATCGCCCAGGCCACCGCTGGTTGCGTGGGCGCTGACCTGGCCAACCTGGTCAACGAGGCCGCCCTGCGGGCGGTGCGCCAGGGCCGCAAGGCCGTCAACCAGCAGGACCTGCTCTCCTCCTTCGAGTTTGTCATCGCAGGCAGCGAGAAGAAGGGCACGGTGCTCACCGAGCAGGAGAAGCGCATGGTGGCGTACCACGAGGTGGGCCACGCCCTGGTGGCGCATTTCCAGAAGAACAACGCCATGCCCGTATCCAAGATCACCATCGTGCCCCACACTCAGGGCGCTTTGGGTTACACCCTCCACCTGCCCGAGGAGGAGAAGTTCCTCATGACGGAGGAGGACCTGTTGGCCGAGATTCGCTCTTTGCTGGCTGGCCGCTCGGCGGAGGAAGTGGTGTTTGCCTCCCGCTCTTCCGGTGCCGCCAACGACATCGAGCGGGCCACCGACATTGCCCGCAAGATG
>CABPXX010000276.1 GCA_902461475.1 uncultured Eubacteriales bacterium
GCCGCCACCGGCTCCAACGAGGTGCTGGCCATGGGCGACTGCGCCATCAACATTGACCCCAGCGAGGACGATCTGGTGGAGATCGCCCGGGAGTGCGCTCACTGCGCCCGGGTGTTTGGCATCGACCCCAAGGTGGCTCTGCTGAGCTACTCCACCAAGGGCTCCGGCAAGGGTCCCGACGTGGACAAGATGCGCAACGCCACTGAGAAGCTGCTGGCCACCAACCCCGACTTCGCCGTGGACGGCGAGCTGCAGTTTGACGCCGCCGTGTCCCCCGCCGTGGGCGGCCTGAAGTGCCCCGACTCCCCCGTGGCTGGCCATGCCAACACCTTCATCTTTCCCAACATCTCCGCCGGCAACATCGATGGTGCAGCGCCTTGGGAATTTCGACGCTTACGGCCCCATCCTGCTGGGCTTGAACGCCCCCATCAACGACCTGTCCCGTGGCTGCAACGCCATGGAGGTCTATTCCATGGCCATCATCACCGCCGCTCTGGCCTAATCCAGATACATAAAAATCCCCTCGATGTGGATGCATCGAGGGGATTTTTTTCTCTTATAGTGCCTCTAAATCCGCCACCAACTGCTTCACCTGCGCATCGGTGGTGCACCAGCTGGTGCAAAAGCGCACGGCGGTGTGGTCTGCGTCCACCTTCTCCCAGAAGGACCAGACGTGGCGGTCTGCCAGCTTGGCCAGATGGGCATTGGGCAGAACGGGGAAGAGCTGATTGGTGGGGGAGTCGTAGCGCATTTGGTAGCCCTTGGCCTGGAAGGCCTGGGACAGCTTGCGGGCCTGTTCCACGCCGTTTTCTCCCAGACGGAAGTAGAGGCCGTCTTCCAATAGGGCCTCGAACTGGACACCCAGCAGGCGGCCCTTGGCCAGCATACCGCCCCGCTGCTTGATGAGGTAGCGGAAGTCCCGGGCCAGGGCGGGGTTGGAGATCACCACGGCCTCCCCGAACAGGGCTCCCACCTTGGTGCCACCCAGGTAGAACACGTCGCACAGCTCATAGAGCAGGGGGAGAGTGACGCTCTTCTCCGCGGCCAGGCCGTAGGCCAGCCGGGCCCCGTCCACAAAGAGGGGGAGGCCAAACTCCCGGCACACCTGGGAGATGGCGGTGAGTTCTGAGGCGGTGTACACCGTGCCCTGCTCGGTGGGGTGGGAGAGGTACACCATGCCCGGCTGCACCACATGCTCGTGGGTGGAGTCCTGCCAGTGGGCCTCCACCGCCTCCCGCACCTGCTGGGCGGTGATTTTCCCGTCCTCCGAGGGGAGCGGAAGCACCTTGTGCCCGGTGGACTCGATGGCTCCGGTCTCGTGGCAGTTGATGTGGCCGGTGTGGGCGCACAGCACCCCCTGGTGGGGCCGCAGAGCGGCGGCGATGACGGTGGTGTTGGTCTGGGTGCCCCCCACTAAAAACTCCACGCAGGCGTCGGGGGCCTGGCACAGGTCCCGAATCAGCCCTCGGGCCCGGTCACAGTGCGCATCCACCCCGTAGCCGGGGGTCTGCTCCATGTTGGTGCGGGTCAGGGCGTCCAGAAGGGCGGGGTGGCACCCCTCGGCGTAGTCACATTCCCATCGAATCACGGCAAGACACTCCTTTTGAGAAAAATAAAAGCCGTCTGCATTGCAGACGGCTTTTTGTGCTTTGGTTTCAGCGATCAGACGCCACTTGCTCAGGCCAGCTTGTTGAGCTTCACAGTCATGGCGCTCTTCTTGTGAGCGGCATTGTTCTTGTGCAGCAGACCCTTGGCAGCAGCCTGATCCACGGCCTTAACGGCCACCTTATAAGCGGCATCGGCCTCGCTGCGGTTGCCTTCGGCCACCGCGGCCTCAAACTTCTTCAGGTCGGTCTTCAGCGCGGACTTCTGAGCCTTGTTCTGAGCCGCCTTGGTAGCATTCACCAGAACACGCTTTTTGGCAGACTTGATATTGGGCAAACCAAACACCTCCTCCGATGTGATTTTATGTTTTGCGCAGTTTCCCGTCGCAGATATGTATTCTAGCATGAAACTCCGAAAAAAGCAACACTTAATTTACTATTTGTATAAAATTTTTTTCCAGGGCAAAAAATAGGGAGACATTTTCCCATTTTGCACAACATGTAGTGGAAGGAGAGAGGGTATGACAGGCATTCGCACGGATTTGGCCCAGGAGGCCCACCAGCTCCACCGGGATGTGGAGGGGGTGGAGTGCCGGGACGAGACCTGCCATGGGTACGAGGCCCACGTGGTGCAGGTGCGCACCCATGAGGCGGCCCAGGCGCTGGGCAAGCCGGTCGGCACCTATGTGACGGTGGAGCTGGACGGGCTGCTGAGAAGGGAAGAGGCGGGGTTTTCCCGGGCGGTGGAGGCCGTGGCCGGGCTTTTGGCTCCCATGCTTCCAGCTGAGGGGCTGGCCCTGGTGGTGGGGCTGGGCAATCGGGCCATGACCCCGGACCTGGTGGGGCCAAGGGCGGTGGATTTCACCCTGGTGACCCGACACCTGGTGGAGGCGCTGCCCCAGTTTTCCCACCTGCGAGCGGTGGCGGCCCTGGCCGCCGGGGTGCTGGGCACCACGGGGGTGGAGAGCGGCGTGCTGGT
>CABPXX010000277.1 GCA_902461475.1 uncultured Eubacteriales bacterium
CGCCGTCCCGATCCGTCCAATCACGAATCTGAAGGCGGCCCTCCACCACGGCCATACGGCCCTTGGCGAAGTACTTGGATACGAATTCAGCAGTGTTGCGCCAAGCCACGACATCAATGAAGTCGGTGGTCTTCTCGCCACTGTCACGACTCTTGAAATCACGATCCACAGCCAGAGAGAAGGACGCCACTGCGGTGCCGCTCTGGGTGTGTCTCAGCTCAGGGTCACGGGTCAGACGGCCCATGAGGATGATTCGGTTGAGCATGTGCAACCTCCTCCTCAGGCTTCCTTGCTGACGATGATGGAGCGCATGATGCCGGTGTTGATGCGCATCAGACGGTCCAGCTCCGCGGGGAATGCGGGATCGGCGGTGAAGCTCATCAGGACGTAGTAGCCCTCAGCCAGATCGTCGATCAGGTAAGCCAGCTTGCGCTTGCCCCACTCATCCACCTCAGTCACAGTACCGCGGCTCTCAGCCAGGGTCTTGAACTTAGCCACCAGAGCGGCAGTCTCCTCCTCGCCCAGGTTGGGGTTGATGATGTAGAGCACCTCGTAGTTACCAGTCACTTTTGCCATAACTTTTGCACCTCCTTACGGACATATGGCCCCCGGATTAGCCGGAGGCAAGGATGTTGCCCGTCCTCTTGGACAGACTCATTAATTATATCGTATTTCTTCCGTTTGTCAAGTATTTTTTCTCCACATTTTCCGGTCTTCTCGCTTCTCTACTCAGTTAGTTCTTTGTTTCAGTGAAGAAATGTACTTTTTTTGGTAAATAAACACAGGTCGATTTTTGTTTTGTTCAGTCGAATTTCCGGGTGAACATTTTATGAACAAACTTTGAACTCGTTGGGCTGCAACGGATTCATCGTTCTTTTGTTCAGTGAACATTTTTTTGTTCACCTATGTTTGTTCACTTTCTATAATTTGAACTTTTTATTCTTGTGTAGTATTTTTCCACAGTTTTCTTTGACGTGTTTTTGTTTTTGTAGTAAAATTTACCCGTTCGCCGAAAAATTCCCTTTCACGAGAATGCGGTTGCCCTGGGTTGGGTCATAATCCAGTGTCAGCAAATCTGAGGCCACTGCGGCAGCGGCCTTGGCCTTGCCCGCATTGGAGGCAGGCAGCAGGGTGGTCTGGGGCGGGAATAGTCCCGGGTCATCCAGGGAGCAGATGACGGCCAAGTCCTCTGGCGGGAACTGGCCGCACACCTCCACCCCCAGCAGGTCCCCCACCACCACACCTTTCCGGCCCTGGTGGGCCTCCAGGAAGGCAGACAGGGACTGGGTGCCGTCGTGGAAGGATACGTCCTGTGGTGCAAAGCCCTGGGAGAGCAGGGTCATGAGCTGACCGCTGCGCACCGGCTCGGCCACCAAGAACAGGTCTTCCCGGCCCAACCGGGTCTTGGCCTCCCCCATGAGGGACGGATAGTCCGGCAAAATCTTATAATAGAGAGGGTCGTCGTTGTCACAGTCCACGAAGATCATGGGCGTGACACAGGGAGGGTTCACATGGGCCACCGCCCGGGACCCGCCGTCCAGCACAAAGATGACGCTGGGCGACACCGCCAGAATCTTCCGCCAGTCCTCCACCAGGTCCCCCAGGCGCAAGATCACTGAGGGAATGCCCAGCTCCAACAGCTGGGCCTCCAGCTGCATGGCCAGGTCGGTGAGGTGGAGCCGCCGCCCCACCGATTCCCCGTGGAGGCGGGTGACCAAAATCGCCGCCCGGTTCTTCTTTCCCCGGGTGGTGCGGGTGGTGGGATAATTGAGCTGTTTGGCCGTATCAATGATACGAAGCCGGGTGGCGCTGCTGATCTTCCCCTGCCCCGTGTGGTTGAGGGCATAGGACACCGTGGCCAGTGAACAGCCGCAGATCTTGGCAATCTGGCGCATGGACACTTTTTTCTCTCCCATAACACTTCCCCCTCCGGTCATATCAATGACCATCATATCAGAAAACCGCTAGGTTGAAAAGCACCATACCTTTCAAAAAGGAGCGAATCTCACCATGGAATTTCAAGCAAGACTCAATGCGATCATCAAGGAGCGTTACCGCAAGCCCCTGGCCAAGTGCACCAAGGGTCAGGTCTACCACGCTCTTCTCCAGCTCACCCAAGAGCTGTCCGCCCAGCGCCCTGCCCCTGACACTGGCCGCAAGCTGTACTACTTCTCGGCCGAGTTCCTCATCGGCAAGCTGCTGAGCAACAACCTGCTGGCCCTGGGTATCTTTGACCAGGTGTCCGCTCTGCTGGAGAAAAACGGCTTTACCTTGGCCGAGATCGAGGAGCAGGAGCCCGAGCCCTCCCTGGGCAACGGCGGTCTGGGCCGTCTGGCCGCTTGCTTTTTGGACTCCCTGGCCGCTCTGGGCCTGCCCGGCGACGGCGTGGGCCTGAACTACCACTACGGCCTGTTCCACCAGTACCTGCGCAACAACAAGCAGGAAGAGCAGCCCGATCCCTGGATTGAGGAGCAGGGCTGGCTCATCCCCACCGACGTCACCTTCCCCGTCCAGTTCGGCAACCAGACCCTCAACGCTGTGATGTGGGACATCGCCGTGCCCGGCGCCAACACCGAGA
>CABPXX010000278.1 GCA_902461475.1 uncultured Eubacteriales bacterium
CCCCGCCATGCGGTCACCAGAGTGATGGCATGAGAAAAGGCGGACCCCGCCGCCCCGCATACCACACCCGTGAGGGCCGCCAACACGGTCCAGTGGACCCAGGCCCCCGCCGTGGGGCTGACTCTGCCCCAGAAATCCCTCACTTTTTCTCTCATATCCTCCCGCCCTTTACGGTTACATTGGTGATTTCGATTATATTCCCCCCTCCCTGCACTGTCAAGGGCGGGGGGGGCGGGTTTGGTCCCCCCCCGAGCTTCACCACGGGTGAAGGTCACTTCACCCAGACTGACGTTGCTGAAATCCATATTTAACTTGTCGCCGTCCAAAGTGTAGGGGGTGGCCCCATCGCTGCCCGGCTCCGTGTCCTTGTCGTCGGAGGTGTACATCTGATTTCCCTCCAGCCGGTACTGGCCCTCGGTCTGAATCTGCTGGGCTACGGAGGAGCTCAGATTGCCCATGCTCTGTTCCATCAAGTCGGTGAAGCTCTCCCGGTCCATGCCGGACTGGGCCAGGGCCTCGTCCACCGTCATGTCGGTGATGCCCTGCTCCGTGAGCATCTGCTCCATGTATACCATGGTGGCATCCACCGACTTCTGAATCAGCGCATCCATGCTCTCGTCCAGCTTCTCCTGGTCCACCGTCATGATATAGGTGTTGTCGTCCCGGAATTCAATCTCCAGGGGGATGTAGAAGTTCTCCAGCTCCAGCTCGTCGGAGATCTCGGGGGCGGTCACCCGCATTCCCTCCACCACCTGGTCCATCACATCCACCTGGCCGGACCAGGCGCCCACCAGGTCCTCCTTGGGGTCGTTGCCGCCGCAGGCGGCCAGGGTCAGAGTCAGTCCTAAGGCCAGAGGCAATGCCATCCATCTGTGTTTCATGGTTCATAACTCCTTTCCTCGTCTCTCTTGGGCGCATGGCTGCGCTTCTTGGTTCCATCATATCATACGTGTGCATATCTTTCAAGCAGGGCCCAGGATGTTACAAATTTTTTGGATTATTTGACGTGATTTGTCTGGAGAATTTGGCGGTTTTGCCCCGGATTTTCGCGGGTGGCTCCGGGGGCAAAACCGTTGCTGCCGGTGCAACCGCTCTTTTTCGGCCCGGGTTTCTGCCGTATGGCGGATTTTTCCGGTATTTTGCAGGCAGAGAGTTCCTGCACCGCTTGGGACAAAGAAAGTTTGAAAAATTTTTTACAACCCCCTTCCATTTGGCTGGAATGTGATGTATAATAGCCTTGCGCAAACGCGATCATCCAATTTTATAAGGAGTGATACCAATGAGCATTAAAGTAGGTATTAACGGTTTTGGCCGTATCGGCCGAATGGTTTTCCGCGCCAGCATCAATCATCCCGAGATCGAGATCGTGGGTATCAACGATCTGTGTCCCGCTGATTACCTGGCCTATATGCTGAAGTACGACACCATGCACGGTCACTTCGAGGGCGAGGTTTCCGCCACCGAGACCGGCATCGTTGTCAACGGCAAGGAGATCCCTGTCTTCGCCGAGCGTAACCCCGCTGACATTCCCTGGGGCAAGCTGGAGGCTGAGTACGTTGTGGAGTCCACCGGCCTGTTCCTGACCAAGGAGAAGGCTCAGGCTCACATCGACGCCGGCGCCAAGAAGGTCATCATGTCCGCTCCTTCCAAGGACGACACCCCCATGTTCGTGTGCGGCGTCAACCTGGACGCTTACACCTCCGACATGACCTTCGTGTCCAACGCTTCCTGCACCACCAACTGCCTGGCCCCCATCGCTAAGGTGCTGAACGACAACTTCGGCATCAAGGACGGCCTGATGACCACCGTGCACTCTGTCACCGCTACCCAGAAGACCGTTGACGGTCCCTCTCTGAAGGATTGGCGCGGCGGCCGTGCTGCTACCGGCAACATCATCCCCTCCTCCACTGGCGCTGCTAAGGCCGTGGGCAAGGTTATCCCCGCTCTGAACGGCAAGCTGACCGGTATGTCCATGCGTGTTCCCACCCTGGACGTGTCCGTGGTCGACCTGACTGTCAACCTGGAGAAGCCCGCCACCTACGCTGAGATCTGCGACGCCATGAAGAAGGCTTCTGAGGGCGAGCTGAAGGGCGTTCTGGGCTACACCGACGAGGACGTGGTGTCCAGCGACTTCCTGGGCGATTCCCGCACCTCCATCTTCGATGCCAAGGCTGGTATCGCTCTGACCGACACCTTCGTGAAGGTCGTGTCCTGGTACGACAACGAGATGGGTTACTCCAACAAGGTTCTGGAGCTCATCAAGCACATGTACTCCGTGGACCACAAGTAAGAAAACCATTTCAAAGGGCTCTGCTTCGGCAGAGCCCTTTTTTTGTGCTTTTGGGGGCAAAAAGGGGAAAAGCAACCTTCTCCCCGGCTCAGTTCAGGCTTGCCAGCCTAGCGGGGACGCTCTCCGCTGGGGGTACCTTTTGACCGGGCAAAAGGTACCAAAGCCCGCTTAGGGCGTTCCCCCCTAAGTACCCCCCTGGGGTACGAGGCTGTCCATGCGTCAAGTCTAAATTCGGCCCGTCGCCCTTGCTATGGCTCCTGTTTGTGCCACCACACCAGGCTACCC
>CABPXX010000279.1 GCA_902461475.1 uncultured Eubacteriales bacterium
GTGTCCCAGCTGACCAACTATCCCGCCTTTGCCTTGGCGGGGGAACGGCGGCGCACCACCATCCGGCGCTATGACCTCATCATGGTGGACACCAACTCGTTCATCGTGGTGGTGATGACGGACAGCAACGTGGTGAAAAACAAGCTCATTCGCTTGCCCACCGACCTGTCCCAGCCCCAGCTGCAAATGCTCACCACCCTGCTCAACGCCTCCTTTGTGGGCAAGAGCCTGGAGGAGTTGACCCCCGAACTGATGCGGGTGGCAGAACACGCGGCTGGCAGTGCCTACGGCCTCATCTCCCTGGTGGTGTCCTTTGCCATGGAGGTGCTGGACGCCCTGGAGCACGGCCCGGTGTACACCGCCGGAGCCAGCCACATTTTAGACCACCCGGAGTACCGGGACGTGGACAAAGCCCAGAAGCTCATGAGCTACCTCAATGAGGAGCAGTCCCTGGCCAACGTGCTGGACCTGCCCGCCCTCAGTGAAGACAATACCAAAATCCTCATTGGGCCCGAGAACGTGGCCGATGAATTAAAGGATACCAGCGTGGTGCTGGCCAGCTACGACATCGGAGACGGCATGAAAGGCGTCATCGGTGTGGTGGGGCCCACCCGCATGGACTACGCCAAGGTGGCCGCCAAGCTGTCCTACGTGGCAGACGGCCTGTCCAAGCTCTTTGGAGGGCAGGGCGGACTTCCCCCAGCCATTGGCGAAAAGGAGGAATAGTACCCCATGGATGAGAAAAACGTGAACAAGGAAAACCTGGAGCCCCAGGTGGAGAAAGAGGAGCTGGTGGAAGAGCCGCAGCCCGACACCCAGCCCGAGGCCCCAAAGGCCGACCAGCCGGAGACCGGAGCGCCCAAGGCGGATGATCAGTTGGCCCAGGCCCAGGAGAAATACCTGCGCCTGGCCGCCGAGTACGACAACTACCGCAAGCGCACCGCCAAGGAGAAGGAGAGCGCCTGGACCAATGCCAAGGCCCAGACCGTGGCCGCCTTCCTTCCGGTGTACGACAACCTGGAGCGGGCTTTGAAGCAGCAGACCACCGACGAGGCCTACGCCAAGGGCGTGGAGATGACCATGAAGGGTCTTCAGGATGCCCTCAGTAGCCTGGGTGTGGAGCTGATTCCCGCTTTGGGCGAGACCTTCGACCCCAACCGCCACAATGCCGTGATGCATGTGGAGGACGACGCCGCCGAGGAGAACACGGTGGTGGAAGTGTTCCAGCAGGGCTTTACCTGCGGGGATAAGGTCATTCGGTTTGCCATGGTAAAAGTGGCCAACTGATTCATATATTACCCTTTGTAAACACATATTTGCCATATATTTAGGAGGAATTATTATGTCTAAGATTATTGGTATCGACCTTGGTACGACTAACTCTTGTGTGTCCGTCATGGAGGGCGGCGAGGCCGTCGTCATCCCCAACGCCGAAGGCAACCGCACCACTCCTTCCGTGGTGGCCTTCTCCAAGGACGGCGAGCGCATGGTGGGCCAGGTGGCTAAGCGCCAGGCCATCACCAACCCCGACCGCACCGTGATCTCCATCAAGCGTGAGATGGGTTCCGACTACAAGGTGAACATTGACGGCAAGAAGTACACCCCCCAGGAGATCAGCGCCATGATCCTGCAAAAGCTGAAGGCGGACGCCGAGGCTTACCTGGGCCAGACCGTCACCGAGGCCGTCATCACCGTTCCCGCTTACTTCACCGACGCTCAGCGTCAGGCCACCAAGGACGCCGGTAAGATCGCCGGCCTGGAGGTCAAGCGTATCATCAACGAGCCCACCGCTGCCGCTCTGGCCTACGGTGTGGATAAGGAGAGCGACCAGAAGATCATGGTCTACGACCTGGGCGGCGGCACCTTCGACGTGTCCGTGCTGGAGGTCGGCGACGGCGTCATCGAGGTGCTGGCCACCGCCGGTAACAACCGTCTGGGCGGCGACGACTTCGATAAGTGCGTCATGGACTGGATGGCCGCTGAGTTCAAGAAGGCCGAGGGCATCGACCTGACCGGCGACAAGGTCGCCATGCAGCGCCTGAAGGAGGCCGCCGAGAAGGCCAAGATTGAGCTGTCCGGCGTGACTTCCACCTCCATCAATCTGCCCTATATCACCGCTGACGCCACCGGCCCCAAGCACCTGGAGCTGACTCTGACCCGCGCCAAGTTCAATGAGCTGACCGCTCACCTGGTGGAGGCCACCACCGGCCCCGTGCGCCAGGCCATGAACGACGCCGGCCTGAAGTCCAGCGACCTGCACAAGGTGCTGCTGGTGGGTGGCTCCAGCCGTATCCCCGCTGTCCAGGAGGCCGTGAAGAAGATCACCGGCCTGGAGGGCTTCAAGGGCATCAACCCCGACGAGTGCGTGGCCATGGGCGCTGCCATCCAGGGCGGCGTGCTGGTGGGCGACGTCAAGGGCCTGCTGCTGCTGGACGTCACTCCCCTGTCCCTGGGCATTGAGACCATGGGCGGCGTGATGACCAAGCTCATCGAGCGCAACACCACCATCCCCGCCAAGAAGAGCCAGATCTTCACCACCGCCGCCGACAACCAGA
>CABPXX010000280.1 GCA_902461475.1 uncultured Eubacteriales bacterium
TACCCGCCTCGGTGACGCCCAAGTGCAGGGGGAAGTCATACTTCTGGGCCATAAGCTGATAGGCCCGCATGGTGGTGGGCACCGAGGAGGACTTCATGGAGATGCAGATGTCCTCAAACCCGTACTTCTCCAGCAGGGCCACATGGCCCAGGGCGCTCTCCACCAGGGCCTCTGGGGTGGGGCCGCCGTATTTCTCCAACAGGGGTTTCTCCAGAGAGCCGCCGTTGACACCGATGCGGATGGGGATTCCCCGCTCCTTGCAGGCCTTGGCAACCGCCTCCACCCGGTCTTCCCCGCCAATGTTGCCGGGGTTGATACGGATTTTATCAATGCCGCCCTCCACAGCGGTGAGGGCCAAGCGGTAGTCGAAGTGGATGTCCGCCACCAGGGGCAGTGGGCTGCCCGCCTTCAAAGCGGCCACCGCCTGGGCGGCCCGCTCATCGGGGACGATCTCACAGCCAGCTGCCGCCAGGGCCCGAATCTGGGCCAGGGTGGCCTCCACGTCATGGGTGGGGGTGTTGGTCATGGATTGAATGGAGACGGGGGCGCCGCCTCCGATAGCGACGTTCCCCACATGAATTTGTCGAGTCATGCAAGGTCACTTCCTTTCCAGTATTTACACCACAATTTTCCACACATCCTGGAAGGCGATGAGAAGCATCACCACCAGCAGCAGCACCAGGGCCACGGCGTGGATATACCCCTCCAGCCGCTGGGGGATGTGCCGCCGGAAGAAGAGGTACGAAATGGCGTTGAGCAGCACAAACAGCACTCGCCCGCCGTCAAGGGCGGGAATGGGCAGCATGTTCATCACCGCCAGGTTTACGGCGATGAGGGCCATAATATAGAACACGTTCTGGACGCCAACCAAAATGGAGTCGGACTGGGTGCCCACCTCAGACACCACGTCCACCACGCCGATGACGCCGGACATCTGGTCCACGCCCACGCGGCCGGTGACCAGGTCGCCCAGGCTCATCCAGACGGTGCGCACAAAGTCAAAGGTCTGGGCGGTGGCCAGTTTCACCCTGCCCCAGATGGACAGATCGTCTACCTGCTCAAAGATCAGGCCAAACCCATAGGCGTCTTGACCGTCATACTGGTATTCAAAGCGCTCCATGGGCAGATCCTTGAGTACCACTTTCTCCCCGTCTCGCCGCACCGTCAGGTCGATGCCATTGCCGTCGTTGCGGGAGAGGAAGGTGAGCACATCCTCATAGACCCAGATGCCATGGCCGTCCACGGAGAGGATTTCATCCCCCACCATGAGCCCCGACTCCCCTTCCAGCTGGAAGCCGTCGGCCAGCTGGGTGATCACCGGCACCCGCACTTGGGTTACGCCCATATACAGAACCAGGACGATGACCAGGCCCATGAGGAAGTTCATGAAAGAACCAGCACACAGGACAATGATCTTTTTCCAGGCGGGCTGGATACTGAACGCCCGCTCGTCCCCGGTGTCCTCGTCCTCCCCTTCCATGGCGCAGTAGCCGCCGACGGGGAAGGCCCGCAGGGAGTACTGGGTCTCGCCACGGGTACGGCTCCACAGCGCCGGACCCATACCGATGGCAAATTCATTCACTCGGATTCCCAACAGCTTGGCGGTGATGAAGTGCCCGAACTCGTGAATGGCAATCATCACGCCGAAGATGAGAATTGCCAAGAGAATAAAGAAGATTCGCTCCAAAGATGTTCACCTCAGATTAACAAGTCACGGACTGCCTGCCGGGCGGCACGGTCTGCCTCCAGCACGTCCTCCAGGGTGTCGGCGGGTTTGGATGCCCCCCGCTCCAAAGCACCCTCTACCAGCCGGGCAATGTCCAAGAAGGAGATTTTCTCCTCCAGGAACAGCTCCACCGCCACCTCGTTGGCCCCGTTGAGAATGGCCGTAGAGGTGCCGCCCTTCTGGGCGCACTCCAGAGCCAATCCCAGGCACCGGAAGGTGTCCGGGTCGGGCTTGGCGAAGGTCAGGGGCGGACAGGTGAGCAGGTCCAGCGGGGTGGCTGGTCCGGGCGGGCGCTCCGGCCAGGTCAAAGCGTACTGGATGGGCACCCGCATGTCTGCTGTGCCCAGCTGGGCCAGAATGGCCCCGTCGTTGAACTCCACCAGGGAGTGGATGATGCTCTCCCGGTGCACCACCACCTGAATCTGCTGGGGTGGCATATGGTAGAGACGCATGGCCTCGATAAACTCCAGGCCCTTGTTCATCAACGTGGCGGAGTCGATGGTGATTTTGGCTCCCATTGCCCAGTTGGGGTGGCGCAGCGCCTGGGCCCGGGTCACATGCTCCAGTTCCTCCCGTGTTTTTCCAAAGAAGGGGCCACCGGAGGCGGTGATGATGAGGCGTTTTACCTCGCCCCGGTCCTTGCAGCCCTGGAGGCACTGGAAAATGGCGGAGTGCTCCGAGTCCACAGGGACGATCTCCGCCCCCTTCTCCTCTGCCCGGCGCATCACCAGGTCCCCGGCGCACACCAGGGTCTCCTTATTGGCCAGGGCAATGCGTTTGCCCTGGTCAATGGCCGCCAGAGTGGGCTCCAAT
>CABPXX010000281.1 GCA_902461475.1 uncultured Eubacteriales bacterium
CGCTGATGAGGGGGGTTGCGGTGGCTGAGTTGTCAGATCCCGCCGGCGCCGCGGCGGTGATGGTGGACATGAGCGGCGGGGTGCTGGCTCTGGCCTCCTATCCCACCTACGACCTGTCCACCTACTCGGAGGACTACAACGACCTGCTCACCGACCCCGCCAAGCCTCTGCTGAACCGGGCCACCCAGGGCGTGTATCCCCCCGGCTCCATTTTTAAGATGGTCACCGCCGTGGGAGGCCTCACCGAGGGGCTGATCACTCCGTCCAGCACCACCTACTGCTCCGGCATTTACACCTATTATCCCGACTATCAGCCCGTGTGCTGGATTCGTACCAGCACCGGCGGGTCCCACGGCGGCGAGACGGTGAGCGAGGCCATCAAGGACTCCTGTAACATCTTCTTCTACGACCTGGGCCGCCGCCTGGGCATTGACAAGCTGGTGGATTACGCCACCGCCTTCGGCCTGGGCCAGTACACCGGCATCGAGCTGCCCGAGTCCAAGGGCACCGTGGCCGGACCTGAGACCGCCGAGAAGCTGGGCGGGACCTGGTACGCCGGTCAGACCCTGTCTGCCGCCATCGGCCAGAGCGACAACCAGTTCCCCCCCATCCAGCTGGCCAACTACGTGGCCACCCTAGTCAACGGGGGCAACCGCTACGAGACCCACCTGCTGAAAGAGGTGAAGTCCAGCGATTACTCCCAAGTGGTGTATGAGTATGAGCCCAAGCTGGCCTCCACCATCGACATTGATCCCGAGGACCTGGCAGCTGTGAAACAGGGCATGTACGACCTGTCCCAGACCGCCTCCATGGCCCGGTACTTTGACGACCTGCCCGTATCCGTGGGCTGTAAGACCGGTACCGCCGAGGTGTCGGGCAGCGACGCCACCGCCACCTTCGTCTGCTTTGCCCCCTACGACGACCCCCAGGTGGCCCTGTGCCTGGTGGCGGAGAAGGGCTCCGCCGGTGGCAATCTGGCGGCTCTGGCGGCCTCCATGCTGGAGGAGTACTTCTCCAATGAGGACAACCTGAGCGTCACCGATCAGGAAAATACCCTGCTGCACTAACACTTTCCTCTGGAGGGACCTGTCTTGCCCCCCGTACAAAACGACTTTTCCCAGGGCTCTGTGGCCCGGAACATTCTCTCCATCGCCGTGCCCATGACGGTGGCCCAGGTGGTGAACATTCTCTACTCCCTGGTGGACCGCATGTATATCGGCCACATCCCCGGGGTGGGCCACACCAGCCTCACGGGCATGGGGCTCACCCTGCCCCTCATCTCCATTGTGCTGGCCTTTGCCAATCTGGGCGGCATGGGGGGAAGCCCCCTGTGCTCCATCTACCGGGGCAAAGGGGAGGAGGGGCTGGCCAGCGCCGTCATGGGCAACACCCTGTCCCTGCTGTTGTTCTTTGGATTTGCCATCCCTCTGGTGACCATCCCCTTTTTGGACCCCATTCTCATCTACGGGCTGAACCTGGGAGTAAAGGGAGCCGCCATCGCCACCATCATCGCCCAGGCCTGTTCGGCGGTGTGGGTGCTGAGCTTCCTCACCGGGAAGAAATCGCTGCTTCCCTTGCATCTGTGCCACCTGCGCCCCCGATGGGACCACCTGCGGCGCATTATCACGCTGGGGCTGTCCGGCTTCTTCACCAGCATCACCAACTCCCTGGTGCAGATTGTGTGCAACAAGGTGCTGCACATCTACGGCGGCGACCTGTACGTGGGGGTCATGACCATCATCAACTCTCTGCGATTGGCTGTTAAACATGACCATCCCCGGCCTGCTCATCCGCATCTTCAACAACAACCCGGACATGCTCCAGGCCGGTGTGCCTGCCCTGCGGGTGTACTTCTCCATGTTCGTGTTCATGGCCCTGATGATCTCCAGCCAGTCCCTTTTTGTGGGGCTGGGCCAGGCCAAGAAGTCCATTTTCTTCTCCATCCTCCGCAAAGCGGTCATCAACGCCCCCCTCACCGTGCTTCTGGCGTTTTTCTGGGGAGTGAACGGCGTTTTTGTGGCGGAAGCGGTCTCTCAATTCGTCTGCGGCTTTTTGTGTTTCTTCACCATGTACCGCACGGTATACCGTCCTCTCTCCCATGGTCACAATTTTGCAGGGGCGGTATAGGAACAATTTCCACAGCCTCCACAACTTCCACAAAGTTTTCCACAAGCTGTTCAAGTACAAGACCCCCCTTCCCAATTTCTTTGGGAAGGGGGGTCTTTGTCTCATTTTAGGGTGGTTCAGATCAGGTTTTCGGCCTCTTCCAAATCGGCGGGGGTGTCCACGCTGCGGAAGGGGGCGGTGTCCTCCAGAGGGATGTACACGGTGTTGGCCCAATTGAGCAGATTGCGGATGTCGTAATCGCCGTTGAGCATCATGGTCTCTGCAAAGGACATGCACCGCTTGCGGTACACGCCAAACAGGGGCTGAGGCACCCCATCCATGGTGTACACACAGGCATCGGCATCGCCGATGGCGTCCACCAGAGTGTCGGCCTCGGCCGGGGGGAGGGAGGGCAAAGCCCTG
>CABPXX010000282.1 GCA_902461475.1 uncultured Eubacteriales bacterium
CACCAGCCCTGCCGCCGCCTGTAAGTACTGGGCCTTCTGGTCGTCCTGGCTCAAATCAAAGCCCTGGCGCACCTCCTCCAGACGGTACTCCACTGAGTTGGCGCAGCCCTGGAGCAGGCCTTCAAACGCCTCAGGCCCCTGATGCTTGATGAAGTCGTCGGCGTCCTGCTTCACCAGCTGGCCGCTGTCGTCCCGCCGCTTGGGCAGCTGGAGTACCTTCACTTGCAGTTGGGAACCTTTCAGCAGGGCGATGGCCCGCTGGGTGGCGTCCACGCCCGCGTTGTCGTTGTCGTAGCACAGCACCAGCTCCTGGGTGTACTTCTCCAGAATGCGGATGTGCTCTTCCGTCAAAGCCGTGCCCATGGTGGCAATGGTGTTGTCAAAGCCCGCCTGGTGTAGGGTGATGACGTCGATGTTGCCCTCTACCAGAATCATGTTGGGCCGTTTGGTGTTTTTGGCGTAGTTGAGGCCATATAGGATGGACCGCTTTTTGAAGATGGCGGTCTCCGGGGTGTTCAAATACTTGGGGGTGGAGTCGTCCATCACCCGGCTGGTAAAGCCGATGACGTTGCCCCGCACGTCGATGACCGGGAGCATGAGGCGGTTTCGGTACTTATCATAGATGCCGCCGTTTTTCCCCGCCGCCGCCAGGCCTGCCTCGATGAGGTCGGCCTTGTCGTATCCCTTCTCCCGCATGGCCAAAATGAGCCGATCCCAGGCGTTGGGGGCGGCCCCCAGGCCGAATCGAGCGGAAAACTTAGGGCTGATGCGCCGCTTTTTGGCGATATACTCCGCCACCTGGGCCCCTTCGGGCTGGGAAAGCATGGAACGGTAGAACCGGGCGGCCTCTTTATTCAACTCCAGGATGCGCTGGCGTTTTTCCCGCCACGCACCATTGCTGTTGTCCTCGGGCACCTCCATGCCAGCCTGGGCAGCCAGCTTGCGCACTGCCTCGGGGAAGGGAAGATTCTCCATCTCCATGACAAAGCGCACCGCACCGCCCCCCTTGCCGCAGCCGAAGCAGTGGAAAATCTGCTTGCTCTCATTGACGGAGAAGGAGGGGGTCTTTTCCCGGTGGAAGGGACACAGGCCCCAGTAGTTGCCACCCTTCCGGGTGAGGGGGACGTAGGCGGACACCACGTCCACAATGTTGAGCCGACTGCTCAGCTCGTCCAAAAATTGTTCCGGTATGGCCATGGTATCACCCCCAATTCTGGCCACTTTTGTTTCATTTTATTTAATCATCCAACGCATAGGGATGAAAAGTTCCTCAAATTTCTCCACGGCGTAGGCGTCGCTCATGCCAGCAATGTAGTCGGTGACCGCCCGCTCCACGCCCTCCCGCACCAGAATGTCCTGGTACTCACAGGGGAGCTTGTCGTTGTGCTTGCAGTAGTATTCAAACATATGGCAGATCATGTCCTCCGCCTTGGACTCCTCCCCTTTTGCCTTGGGGTTGAAGTATACCGCCTCAAACATGAAGTTTTTCAGCTCTGCCATGGCCTTGGCCACCTCCGGGGACTGGTGAATCTCCATTCCCTCCTGGCTATTGGCCACAATGTCCAACACCAGCCGCTCAATGCGCTCCCCGTGGGTGAAGCCCAGCACCTGGGAGATGTGTACGGGGATGTCGGTGGGGTAGATGATGCCGCCCCGCATGGCGTCGTCAATGTCGTGGTTGATGTAGGCGATCTTGTCGGCGTAGCGCACCAGCTGCCCCTCCAGGGTCTGAGCCATGGGTCCGGTGGTGTGGCGGAGAATGCCGTCCCGCACCTCATAGCACAGGTTCAGCCCGGCGCCGTCCCGCTCCAGGCGGTCCACCACCCGCAGGGACTGCTCATAGTGGCGGAAGCCCCCCTCCACCATCCGGCTCAGCGCCCGCTCTCCTGCGTGGCCAAAGGGGGTGTGGCCCAAATCGTGGGCCAAGGCGGCGGCCTCGGTGAGGTCCTGGTTCAGCCCCAGCGCCCGGGCCATGCTCCGGGCAATCCCCGACACCTCCAGGGTGTGGGTCATGCGGGTGCGGTAGTGGTCCCCCTCCGGCTGTAGAAATACCTGGGTCTTGTGCATCAGCCGCCGAAACGCCTTGGAATGCACCACACGGTCCACATCCCGCTGGAAACAGGTGCGCATGGGACAGGGAGGGATGTCCACCGCCCGCCCTTTGGACCGGGCAGCCAGGCAGGCCCGGGGCGAGAGAATCTGTCGCTCCAGCTCCTCGGCATAGGTACGAATTTCCATTTGCACCCCTCCTATCCGATATTTCCTATCACTATATACTCCATATCTGGCGGGACTCCTTCTTTTTATCAAAATTTTTTGAAAACTTTTTTCATACCCCTCTTGTCCCCTCCATAGGGTATGGCAAGGAGGAATGTCTCATGCCCATCCACGCCGCTCTGTTACCCGTTCTGGTGCTATGCGTCATTCTGGTCAACGGCTGGACCGACGCGCCAAACGCGATCGCCACGTGCGTGACCACGCGTTGCCTGCCGCCCAAGGCCGCTATCATCATGAGCGCGATCTTC
>CABPXX010000283.1 GCA_902461475.1 uncultured Eubacteriales bacterium
CCGATGGCGGCAGTGATGTGGTCGTAGCCAGGGGCGATATCCGTGACAAGGGGGCCAAGGACATAGAAGGGAGCGCCCATGCAAATGGTCTGCTGGAGCTTCATATTGGCCTCAATCTGGTCCAGGGGCATGTGGCCGGGGCCCTCCACCATCACCTGCACGTCTTTGGCCCAGGCCCGGCGGGTCAGCTCGCCCAGGCGTACCAGTTCCTCGATCTGGCACATCGGCCAGACAGCCGGGGCGGCAGGCATCTCCCAGGGAGATGGTCACGTCATATTCCCGACAGATGTCCAGAATCTCATCGAAATACTCATAGAAGGGGTTCTCTTCCCCGGTCATGCTCATCCAGGCAAACACCAGAGAGCCGCCCCGGGAGACGATGTTCATTTTCCGCTTGTGATTTTTGATCTGATCGATGGTCTTGCGGGTAATGCCGCAGTGGAGGGTGACAAAGTCTACCCCGTCCTGGGCGTGGAGTCGCACCACGTCGATGAAGTCTTTAGCGGAGAGAGTGGCTAGATCCCTCTGATAGTGGATGACACTGTCGTATACGGGGACCGTGCCGATCATGGCGGGGCACTCTTGGGTCAGCTTGCGGCGGAACGGCTGGGTGTTGCCGTGGGAAGACAGGTCCATGATGGCCTCTGCCCCCATATTCACTGCCGCCATCACCTTCTGCATCTCCACGTCATAGTCTTTGCAGTCCCGGGACACCCCCAGATTGACGTTGATTTTGGTGCGCAGCATGGTGCCCACGCCGTTGGGGTCCAGACAGGTGTGGAGTTTATTGGCGCAGATGGCCACCTGCCCTTTGGCTACCAGCTCCCCAAACGACCCATGAGTGCGGTACTCCTTGGCGGCCACCGCCTTCATCTCCGGGGTGATAATGCCCTGACGGGCTGCGTCCATCTGGGTTGTGTATGTTCTCATGTTGATCTCTTCCTTTCTGGCTGCGGGTTGGATGAGCGTTGAAACAGAAACAGCGGGGATACCTGACTTGGTATCCCCGCTGTTGACGGCATATGTCTCCCTACATTGGCATTATCCAAATCAGGTTCATGGGTCGAAGGGCACACCTTCCTCTCAGCCTGTCTACAAGCTCCCCGTTTTCAATTGTATACAGTGGCATTATACAACGTTTCAGAGGAGAACTCAAGAAGTTTTTCTATCCAGGTTCAGCCCCCGGTACCGGTTGAAACAGGCGAAGATCTCCTGTCGTCTGGGCCGTGCCAAAAAGGCTCCCTCACGACCGCACAGAGCTTCCAGGCCCTTGCGGTCCATGATCTGTTCCAGATCCTCTATCACCTGTTGCAGGGTGCGTCTTCCATCCATGAGATACTTCTGGGCATATACCAAGCAGTACCCCAGTGCGGTGAGCTGTTCCGGGTCGGTGAGCTGCTCCACGTACCGCAGGTCGATGGTCTCGCGGTTAATGGATACCCCATCCCGCCCCAAGGTTTTCAGTTTTACCCGATCACCTTGGCCAAACTCCTCCGATCTACGGGGACAGCGGTGGACATTGGGAGTCGGTGCAGGCTCCAGCTGGGCATAGGTGGAGGGAAACGCCTGTGCCGCCTCTTTGGCCAGTGCGGTAATGTCCCTGGGGATATATCGGTCCATTTGAATGATGTGGTGGGCGGGGTGAAAATAGGCGCCAGAGCTGCCCGCCACCAAAATAGTTGAAATGCTGTGGGTGCGATACAGCTCTTCCACACGCTCCAAAAATGGAGTGATGGGCTCCATGTCTCGGTGAATGACCCGCTGCATCAGTTCGTCCCGAATCACGAAGTTGGTGGCGCTGGTGTCCTCATCCATGAGCAGCAGAGAGGTTCCGGCCTCCATACTCTCCACCACATTGGCGGCCTGAGAGGTGCTTCCGCTGGCATCTTGGGTGGTGAAGCGGGTGGTGTCCGTTCCATTGGGCAGATGGTTTATGAACATGGAGATATCCGTCTGGGTAATGCTTCGGCCATCTTCCGCCCGAATTTTAACGGCGGTATGATCTGTGATGACGTATTCCCGCCCATCCCCGGCGATGTGGTTGTATACCCCTGCCTCCAACGCCTTGAGCAAGGTGGATTTCCCGTGATATCCACCGCCCACAATGAGGGTGATGCCTCTGGGAATGCCCATGCCAGTGACAGTTCCCCGGTGGGGCAGTTCCAAGGTGACAGACAACTCTTGAGGAGAACGAAATGGTACGCTGCCCTTCATGGGCTGGGCAGAGACACCAGTGGCTCGAGGGAGAATGCTGCCGTCTGCCACGAAGGCACACAGACCCAGTTTGGGAAGAATCTCACGGATATACTGCTGGTCCTCCGCCAGATCTGCTACCCATTGCAGCCTCTTTCCGTCCAAATTTCGGTACATGAGGGATGCTTCCACGCACTGGGGCAGGAACTCAAACAGCATCTTTCTCAGTTCTCCAGCTTTTACCGTACGGCCATTGGCGGGGAATTCCTCCTCCAAACGTGAGAGGATCCAAACTGA
>CABPXX010000284.1 GCA_902461475.1 uncultured Eubacteriales bacterium
CCCCCAGTTCTTCCAGGGTTGAGATACCTCCTTAATCGTTGCTGCCGTAGGAGAGCGGATAGCCGGGGAATTGCCCGGCCTGGAATTGGTTTTCAATCTCCGAGGGAGAGATGGGCAGGTTGGCGTTGGCCAGAGAGGTGGTGGCGATACCCACATATTCGTCGTAGAGCTTCAGCCACGTGGCATTGTCCACCACGCCTGTAGCGGGTAGTTGATAGGCTTTCTGGAAATCCTGCACCGCCTGTTTGGTCTTGGGGCCAAAGATGCCGTCAATGGCCAGGGTGGGCAGATTGAAGGAGTATTGCCCGATGAGGGAGAGAAAATACTGGAGGGCGGAGACGGCGGGGCCCCGGTCTCCCTGGCGCAGCACCTGGATGCCCGAGGGGCCCTGGACCTGGGTAAAGCTCTGGCCCTCGCTGACCAGCTCGGAGAGCTTGGTGACAGCCACGTAGAGGAACACCAGCTTATACCAGGTGCCCCGGCCCACAATGCCGTCCACGGCCAGCCCCAAGACGGACTGGAACACTCGCACCGCTTCCTCGGTGCGTGGCCCGAAGATGCCGTCTACCTGAGCCAGGCGGGGGATGGCGGGGTAATTCTGTCCAATGCGGTTGAGCATAGCCTGGAGTACCACCACGTCCTCTCCGGAGGAGCCTTGGCGCAGGGGATAGCCGGGGTAGGAATTGGGCACATCCCGGATGGTGGCATCGTTGACCAGTTCGATGTCGTCCCCGTAGTAGTTGCACAGAATGGTCATGTAGTCCGCCCCCTCCTGGGCCATGGCCTCGCTGCCCCACTGGGACAGGCCGTCACAGGTGGAGGTGGTGCCGTTGCAGAACTTGGCCGCCAGGGGCTCCACAAAGCCCACCCGTCGGATGTAGGTGGTGAACATGTCGTCCACCAGGCGGTCGATGTTTTCAAAGGTGCTGCGGCCTTTGATGAATTTTTGGTCGTTTTGGGTCTCGCTGGTGATGTCAAAGTCGTACCCGCGGCTGGGGTAGAACTCGGTGTACACCCGGTTGAGGGCAAAGGAGATCTGGGCCAGAATGTTGGCTTTCAGCGCTTCCTCTGACCAAGTGGGGTACACCTCACTGGAGGCCACATTTTTGATGTAGTCGGGGAAGGTCACCGTGACGTTCTCCGCCGCCTCTTTGGGTTGGCCCAGGTGGACGGTAATATACTGGGGAATGTAGGGAATGACGGATACAGACATAGAAGCCTCCTTACAGCGGTTGTGGTGTGACGTTGGTAAACTGAGGCCGAGGGGTGGAGGACTCGGGGATGGCCAGAGGGATGAGGGGCACGCTCTGGGTGGTCTCCACCCCAGAGAAGATCTGGAGATTTTCAAACACGGCCACCTGATACCCCGGGTACTCCACCACCAGAGAGTAGGAGGAGAAGGGGAGGGGAGAGCCGGGGCTCTGGCTGAGGGCGGCGTCGGGAGCGGGCAGGGAGATGGGACCAGCCACCCCGCTCTCGTCTGTGATGAGCACGGATAGAAGCTGATGCCTACCCTGTCCGTCCGGCTGGGACACCAACACCGTGGCCCCCTGTATGGGGAGATGAGCCCGGGACGCATAGACGTGGACGATGAGAGAACCGTTTTGTGCCAATGCTAGGACCTCCTTAAGAAATGTTGCAAAAACTTGCACATGGAAATTGACAAACTTATGACAATGAGATAAAATGAATTGAATATGGTGATCAAAAGAAAGATGAAATGCCGAGAAACTCTGACGGGATGTGAGGGTGTCATATGAAAAAAGATAAGATTTCTTCGGCGGTGATCCGGCGTTTGCCCCGCTATTATCGCCATTTGGATGACTTATATCGTGCCGGTACCATTCGAATCTCTTCCGGAGCCCTGGCTCAGTCCATGGGGCTGACGGCCTCCCAGATTCGCCAGGATCTGTCCTGCTTTGGCGGGTTCGGTCAGCAGGGATACGGGTACAATGTGGAGCGGCTGCGAGGTGAAGTGGCGGAGATCCTGGGGATGAACCGGGGCCACACCGTGCTCATCTTGGGTGCCGGTAACTTGGGCCGTGCCCTCATTGAGAATTTCCCGTTCCGTGCCAATGGCTTCCGGCTGGTGGCCGCCTTTGACGTCAACCCGGACCTGGTGGACACCAAGCTGGGCGGCGTCCCCATCTACCATGTGGATGGTCTGGACACCTTCGTGCGGGAGCACCGGGTGAGCGTGGCGGTTCTGACGGTGCCTGGGTCTGTGGCCGTGGCCACCGCTCGCCGCCTGAGCAGGCTGGGGGTGGATGGAATCTGGAACTTCACCAACGTGGGGCTGCCGGAGCAGGAGATGCCCGACGTGAAAGTGGAGAACGTGCACTTTGCAGACAGCCTGCTAACGCTGAGTTATATGATTTCTGAGGACTAAATAGACCTCTCAAAAATTTTTCAAAAAATCGAAAAAAACACTTGCAATTTCATTTTGGCTGTGCTAGTATATACGAGTCGCCAGGAAACGACAGCG
>CABPXX010000285.1 GCA_902461475.1 uncultured Eubacteriales bacterium
TTCTCGGGGTTGGGGGAGACCACGGTGGGGAAGTCCCCGTCGATGATCATCTGCTGGGGCACGCAGATCACGTGCTTCATACCCAGACGGCGCAGGGCCTCGGGGATGAGCTTGTAGCCGGTGCCGTGGAAGGGGGTGTACACCATCTTGAAGGTGTCGGCCACAGCGTCCACTGCTCGCTGGTCGTTGACCTGCTCCATGACGTTGGCCAGGAACTTCTCGTCGGTCTCGGTACCCATCAGGGTGATACGGCCCTCGTCCAGAGCCTTCTTGTAGTCCATGGTCTTCACGCAGTCGAACACGTCCAGCTCCTGCATCTTGGCGGCCACCTTGTCGGCGGGGCCGGGAGGCAGCTGAGCGCCGTCAGACCAGTACACCTTGTAGCCGTTGTACTCCTTGGGGTTGTGGCTGGCGGTGATGCCGGCGATGCAGCCGTACTCGCGGATGGCGAAGGACAGCTCGGGGGTGGGACGCAGGGAGTCGAACAGGCGCACGGGAATGCCATTGGCAGCCATGACACAGGCGGCCTCACGGGCGAAGAGCTCGGAGTTGTTGCGGCAGTCGTAGCACACGGCCACACCCTTGGCGGCGGCCTCGGGGCCCTCCTCCAAAATCACCTGGGCAAAGGCCTGGGTGGCGTGACGCACCACATGTACGTTCATCCGGTACAGGCCCACACCCATGGTGCCGCGGAGACCAGCGGTACCAAAGCTGAGCTGGGAGAAAAAGCGGGATTCAATTTCCTTCTCGTCCCCGGCAATGGCGGTCAGCTCCGCCTTCTCCTCCTGGGACAGGGCCGGACTCTCCATCCAGCGCTGATATTGTGCCTTGTAATCCATGGTACAGTTCCTCCTTATATTCTCAATGTTGTTTAAAATACAAAGTTGCCATCCACAAACACGGGAATCTCTTTCCCGTCCTGGGTGGTACCCACAATGGACAGGTCCTTGGTGCCCACCATGAAGTCCACGTGGTTCATGGACTGGTTGAGCCCCACGGCCTTCTGACCTGCCTCGTCCAGGTCCTCGCCGCCCTTGACGCAGTTGGGGTAGGCGGAGCCAAAGGCCAGGTGGCAGGAGGCGTTCTCATCAAACAGGGTGTTGTAGAACAGGATGCCGCTGTTGCGGATGGGGGAGTCATAGGGCACCAGGGCCACCTCACCCAGATAGGCAGAGCCCTCGTCCATGCCCACGGAGTGGCGCAGGTACTCCTCGCCCTCCTCGGCGTGGACATTCACGATCTTGCCGTTTTCAAAGTCCATATAGAAATTCTTCACCAGGTTGCCGTTGAGGGCCAGAGGCATAGCGGCGTACACCCGGCCATTGACACCGTCCCAGCGGGGGGCAGTGAAAATCTCCTCGGTGGGCATGTTGGCCACAAACTCCACGCCCTTGGGAGTGTCTTCGCTGCCGCCCATCCACACGTGGTTATCGGGGAGGGTGATGGTCAGGTCAGTGCCCAGGGAGTTGGTGTAGTGCAGGGTCTTAAAGTTGTACTCGTTGAGCAGCTTGGCTCTCCGGGCCGTGGCGTCCACATGCTCTCGCCAGCGCTCCACGGCCTTGCCGTCTCCGGTGATGCGACATACCGAGAAGATGGCCTCCCACAGAGCGTCAATGGCCTCCTCCCCCTTCTTGTCGGGGAACACCTTCTCCGCCCAAGCCTTGGTGGGGTGAGCTCCGATGGACCACTGAAACCGGTTGGCGCTGAGGGAATCGTGCCACACCCGGGTGTTCTCCCCCTGCACCCGCTGCCAGGTCTGGATGCGGGTGGAGTCCACGCCCCGGAGCATCTCGGGGTCCGAGCCGATGATGGACAGAGCGGTGCAGTCCTCCTGCACCAGCCACTCATACCTCTCCTTGAGGTAGTGGGGGAACTCCTCAAACACCTGGCTGTCCGCCTTCAGGTACCGCTCCCGGACGATGAAGTCGTCCCGCCAGTCCATGATCACGTCCTTGGCCCCACGGTCCAGGGCCACCTGGGCACACAGACGGGCCAGAGGCGCACACTCCACCGGGGCAGCCAGGTTGACCATCTGGCCGGGCTGGATATTCAAGCCCACTTCTACCAAAAGATGGGCGTACTCTTCCAATTTTTCCTTAAAATTTGGAACCATAGGATAGGTTCTCCTTTCGCTGTGCATTTCCCCCAGATCGGGGATTTCAAAATACCCTAATATTATAACATCACATCAAAAAAAATACAAATCGGAAATTGCATTTTTTAGCGTGATGAAGTATAATCTTTTCTATCTTAAAGTCTGGAGGAGCTGCGCCATGCTGAACACTGTCATTCCCGCAGGGTATTCCCCCTGTTTAAACCTATACGATACCCAAAAGGCCATTGGTCTTTTAAAGCGTCTGTTTGAGGACAATTTAGGCGGCGCTCTCCATCTGCGCCGGGTCTCCGCCCCCCTGTTTGTGGAAGCCTCCACCGGCCTCAACGACGATCTCAACGGCGTGGAGCGGGCGGGGTCCTTT
>CABPXX010000286.1 GCA_902461475.1 uncultured Eubacteriales bacterium
GTCCGGCCAGAGCCTGGTCCAGCACCTCGGCGGTGTTGGTGCACCAGCCGTAGTCCACCCAGTCCCCGGACTTGACCACTTTCACCGCCTCTTCCGCGGTGGTGAGCTTCTGACGGTATTCTTCCTGATAGCTCATAAGATACCTCCAAAATCGTAAATAATCATTGTGGTGTGCCTGCGGCACGCTCTAAAGGCTCCCCTGTGTAAGGGGAGCTGTCAGCGCAAGCTGACTGAGGGGTTGCCCAGAGAGCCAGACAGCAGACAATCCCTCCGTCTGTCCCGCGGGCAGCCACCTCCCTTTGCACAAGGGAGGCTTTTGAAAGGGGATAATGCTCAAACAAGGGTGTGGGGTGACCCCCCACACCCTTGTCCTTGGATGTTATCACGCTCGGGTTGGACGCATGGTGCGTCTACCCTCACGGACAGATACGCTTCACACCCTCCGCGACGGTCGCCTTCCCTGCGACTCCAGGCAAACCCGCACAGCCGTGGGCTGCTGCTGGGCTTTGCCTGTCGCTCCGGTCCAGGCTCCCTGCTCCCGGGTGCTCAGACGCACTTAAATTAGCACTTCTCGAAGATGGTAGCAACGCCCATGCCGCCGCCGATGCACAGGGTGGCCAGGCCGCGCTTGGCCTCGTCACGCTTCTGCATCTCGTGCAGCAGGGTGACGATGATACGAGCACCGGAAGCGCCCACGGGGTGGCCGATGGAGATGGCGCCGCCGTTGACGTTGACCTTGCTCATGTCGAAGCCCAGCTCACGAGCCACAGCGATGGACTGAGCGGCAAAAGCCTCGTTGGCCTCCACCAGATCCACGTCCTCGATCTTCAGGTCGGCCTTGGCCATGGCCTGACGGGAAGCGGGCACGGGGCCCACGCCCATGATCTTGGGATCCACGCCGCCCTGGCCCCAGCTGACCAGCTTGGCCATGGGCTTCAGGCCGTACTTCTCCACAGCCTCGCCGGAGGCCAGCAGGATGGCGGCAGCGCCGTCGTTGATGCCGGAGGCGTTGGCAGCGGTCACGCGCTGGACGTGCTGCTTGGCATCGGCCTCGTGGACCTGAGTGACCTCAAAGGTGTGGACGATCTCGTCCTCCACGCCCTCGGGACCCACGGGGAAAGCGCCACGCAGCTTGCCCACGGACTCCATGGTCACGCCAGCCTTGGGGAACTCGTCCACCTTGAACTCCACCATTTCCTTCTTCTTCTTCACCATGACGGGAACGATCTCGTCCACGAACTTGCCAGCGGCCTGAGCAGCCTCAGTCTTGTTCTGGGAGCTGACGGCGAAGGCGTCCATCTCCTCACGGGTGATACCCCACACGTCGGCGATGTTCTCAGCGGTGGTGCCCATGTGGTAGTTGTTGTAGGCGTCCCACAGACCGTCACGGATCATGGTATCCACAACCTTCTTGTCACCCATGCGGGCGCCCCAGCGCTCGTTGGGCAGGGCGAAGGGAGCAGCGGACATGTTCTCGGTGCCGCCAGCCACGATCACGTCAGCGTCGCCAGCCAGGATGGCGCGAGCGCCCTCGATGACGGACTTCATGCCGGAGCCGCACACCATGCCCACGGTGTAAGCGGGGACGGAGTAGGGGATGCCGGCCTTCACGCTCACCTGACGGGCGGGGTTCTGGCCCTGGGCAGCAGTGAGGATGCAGCCGAACATGACCTCGTCCACCTGCTCGGGCTTCACGCCGCCACGGTTCAGAACTTCCTTGACCACGGTGGCGCCCAGGTCCACGGCGGGCACGTCCTTCAGGGAGCCCCCGAAGGAGCCGACAGCGGTGCGGCAGCAATTGACCACGTATACTTCTTTCATGATGTGTAACCTCCAGTATGATGTAAAATGATCTTCTTGGATGTCGTAGTTACCCCGATTATACTCGAAGATTGTGAAAAAATCAACAATACAATTTTGTAAAGTTCATAGAAAAAATTAGAAAAATGCTTGGTGGATTTCAACGGAAATTAGGCGAAATGAGAGGATACGTTAGACGAAGAGTGAAAAAATCTCTTTTCCACCTCTGTCACCACAACAGGAGTTATGGACAAAATCACCACGACCAGCCATTGCTGGAAGGTGAGAAAGGTGACGTGAAACACCCCCATTAAGGGGGGCAGCAGGAGGACGGCCAGCTGGAGGGCGGCACCCACCACAAAGGCCTGGTTCATGGCGGGGTTGGTGAACACCCCCAGGGAGAGAAGGGACTGGTGCTCGCTGCGCACGTCAAAGGCGTGGAACAGCTGGCAAAAGGTAAGGGTGGCAAAGGCCATGGTGTTGGCGGTGGCGTCGGCGGTGGTGGGGTCGCCCAGCACGTACTCCCCCACAAAATAGGCCAGCAGGGTCAGCGCTCCCACCAGAGCCCCCTGCCAGAGAAGCCGGATGGTAAAGGCGGGGGTGAACAGGGGCTCGTGGGCCTTGCGGGGTGGCTTCTCCATCACGTCCCCCTCCCCCTCACCGACGA
>CABPXX010000287.1 GCA_902461475.1 uncultured Eubacteriales bacterium
TGGCAATGACCACCTCTACGCTGTCCCGCAGCTCCAACAGCATACGGATTTTGCTGTCCGGGGCAAACCCAGGCAGCACCCGGGAGGCGTGGTAGTCGTCAAAGAGCTTGCCGCCAAACTCCAGGTACAGCTTGCCGCCAAACTGGGAAATTCGCTCCCGAATGTGGGCGGACTGCATCTCCAGGTACTTTTGATTGTCAAAACCGATTTTATTTGCCATCCTCACACGTCGGCTCCCGGCCACCCGGAAGCCATCCTCCCTCTTTACACATTATCCCCGAAATTTTAACACATATCCCACCGTCAAACAAGGATTTTCTCAAAAAACACCCTCCATTTCCCGCACGAGAAATGGAGGGTATTTTTGTCGATTTTGCCTCTTGTCACAGTTCCCGCTTCTGGTAGAAGCGGATGGACAGCCACCAGGACAGGACGTACAGGAGAACAGACACCCCGGCTACTGCGCCCAGAAGCCAGAAACTGTTGATAACGGTAGGTATCTCAAATCCTGCCGAGACTAAAAAGGCCCCCACGCCACAGCATATGCCGATGGTGATATAGTAGGCAAACCGCCCCTTTTCTACCCCATATTTGAAGGTGAAGGGCAGTAAAATAGCGGGACATAGACAGGTGAGTACCAGCAGCGTCACGCCCAACACCGCCAACTTCTCCCATGAGAAGACGCCATTCACTCCCATCCACACCAAGGTAGCCGCCACGGAGAGAAGAAATGCCCCACCGCTGAAACACAGCCCCACCAGATACTTGGCACTGACCAGCTGGCCCCGGGTGTAGGGTAGGGCTGCACTATACCCCATCCATCGATCCCGTTCATCGTAGCCCAAGAGGGTAACGGGAATCATACTGACCAGGATGATGGGATAGAAGAGAAAAAACATGCTTCCCTCACCCGCCCACGATAAAGCGATAAATACCACCACAAGGATGAGTAAAATACGACAGTACCGCCACGCCAGATAAAAGTCCTTTAAAAGCAACCCTTTCATGTTACGCCGCCTCCTTCACCATAAAGATAAACAGCTCTTCGATGCTCACAGGGCTCACCTGCATCCCGGTAGGCACGCCGTCCCGGCGCACCAAAGCCTCCACCCCGTAGGGGGACGCCTTCACCCCACGCACCGCCTGGGGGTCCAACTCAGAGAACTGCTCCTTGGAGCAGTGGATGAGCCCGTACTCCTCCAGCAGTCGGTCCTTCTCCTCACACAGCATCAGCTTTCCCTTGTGCAAAAAGGCGATATAGTCGCAGATTTTCTCCAGATCGCTGACAATGTGGGAGGAGATGAGCACGGCGTGGCTCTCGTCCCGGGTAAACTCGCTGAACATCTCCACCACTTCGTCCCGCACCACCGGGTCCAGCCCCGAGGTGGCCTCGTCCAAGATGAGTAGCTTGGGGTGGTGGGACAGGGCCACGGCAATGCCCAGCTTCATCTTCATGCCCTTGGAATACTCCTTAAAAGGGCGTTTTTCCGGGAGATTCAGCTTTTTGAGATACTGAGCGTACAGCTCTTTATCCCACTTGGTATAGGTGTGAGCCATGATTTTTCCCACCTGCACGGCGCTCAAGCAAGAGGGAATGCCCACCTCGTCCAGCACCACCCCGATGTCCTGCTTGGTGAGGAGCATATCCTCCCGGTTGTCCCGGCCCAGGAGGGTGATGGTGCCCTCGTCCCGGTGGATCATGTCCAGAATCAGCTTGATGGTGGTGCTCTTGCCCGCTCCATTCTCGCCGATGAGGCCCATGATACACCCACAGGGCAGGGTGAGATTTAAATGATCCAGGGTAAACTCCCCGTAGTCTTTGGTTAAATTCCGAATTTCCAGTGCGTTCATGCTCTCACTCCTCCATACTCAGGCGGAACATCTCCAGCAGTTCCTCTCGCGTCAGCTGGCAGCTGGCCGCCAGCTTCCCAATCTCTTCCATGTGGGCCTCAATTTGCTTCAAGGTCTCCTCCCGCAACAGTTCCACATTCTTGGGAGCCACAAAACAGCCCTTGGCCGGGAGGGTGTAGATGAATCCCTCCCGCTCCAGTTCCTCATAGGCCCGCTTGGTGGTGATGACGCTGATGCGCAGGTCCTTGGCCAGATTTCGGATGGAGGGGAGGGCCTGGTCCGCCTCCAGTTCCCCGCTGATGATCTGATTTTTGATCTGGGTGTAAATCTGATCATAGATGGGGGACCCACTGCGGTTGTCAATGTAGAGATTCAAACCATCACCTCGTTTGCTTTCTGTGTATACACAGTATATACAGTAGATACAGCCTTGTCAATAGGGCTGGAGAAAACTTTTTTATCTCTTCCAGCCGGATGGTGGCTACGCTAGGCTAAAGGCTCCCCTGTGTAAGGGGTTGACCATAGCACGTGGCAGACAATCCCTCCGACTCGTCGGTGTGGACTGAGTATCCCTCGCCTCGCCCCTGAGGGGCGGGGCAAG
>CABPXX010000288.1 GCA_902461475.1 uncultured Eubacteriales bacterium
TGTATGTCCCTGGCATATTATGATGTCAAGATGGGGGCTGGAGTCCAATCTGGCCCCGGGGCTGCTGCTGTTGGGGCTGTACTTTCTGGTGCGGGGGCTGGATTCCCCGCCTTGGCTGCTGCTGGCTGCATTTTTCTATGGCCTCTCCCTGTACGCTTATGCCACCCTCTGGGTGGTGCTGCCCCTGACTTTGGCGGCGTTCTTCCTCTACCTGCTCTACACGAAGAAATTAAAATTGACCCCCTATCTGGCGGGGGCGGTGGGCCTGCTGTTTGTGATGGCCCTGCCTCTCCTCCTCTTTGTGCTGGTGAATTTGGGGGTGCTGGAGGAGATTCGCACCCCGTTTTTGTCCGTGCCCCGGCTGGTGTCCATGCGGGCCTCCGAGGTGGACTGGCGAAACCTCTTATCCCTGGAGGCCTACCAGACTCTGGGGAAGATGGTGTTCGGGGAGGGGGACGGCCTTATTTGGAACAGCCTGCCCCAATATGGTATGTTCTATCGGTTCAGCTGGCCTTTTATGATCTTGGGCGGGGGGCGCATGGCTGTTCGGGCGGTACGGGGCGCCAAGGAACGCCGGTTTACTGGAGAGGGCCTGCTGCTGGTGGGGCTGTTGTGTGCCGCTGTGGTGAGCCTGTCCCTGGACTACCTGAACATCAACAAAGCCAATTCCCTCCACCTCTATCTGCTGGTTCTGCTGGCCTTTGGGGTGGACTGGGTGTTTGGTTTCTGTAAGGCCTACCCGGTGCTGCCCTGGGGAGTGGTGGCGGTATATGCTGTGGCTTTTGGGCTGTTTGTCAACAGCTATTTCACCACCTATAACGACGACATCGGCGTCCAGTTCCGCTATGGGGTGGGGGATGCGGCGGCGTATGTCAAGCAGCAGGGGTTTGAGTCGGTGGCGGTGGACTCCACTGTGGTCTACTCCCACATCCTCTTCTATGACCAGACCCCACAGCCGGAGTTTGCCCAGACCGTGGAGTATTCCAACTACCCCTCTCCCTACCTCAGCGTCTCCTCCTTTGGCCGCTACACCTTCGGGGTGGATATGAACGATTTGGACCCAAATACTGCCTATATCGTCCATGTCAGCAGCCATGATGCCTTCCGAGACGCGGGATACACTGTGGTGACGTTTGGCCTGTACGGCGTTGCATTTCTCGAATAGACAAGAAATTAGCACTCTCGAAAAGAGAGTGCTAATTGTTTACACTTCGTTCATGATTTTTCCTAGCAAAGAGGTATACTAAGGTCAAACGACAGATTGGGGCGGGAGTCGAGGGGCTCCCAAGCACCCCATGCAAAGGAGTGTAGCCTTATGAATATGAACCAGTTTACCCAGAAGTCCCTGGAGGCGGTGCAGGCCGCCCAGACCCTGGCCACGGAATATGGGAATCAACAGATTGAGCAGGTGCATCTGCTCTGCGCCCTGGTGGAGCAGGAGGGAGGCTTTGTGCCTCAGCTGCTGACCCACATGGGGGTGACGGTGGAGTCTCTGGATGCCGCCCTGCGCCACGAGGTGGAGAAGCTGCCCAAGGTGTCCGGCTCGGGCCGGAAAGCCGACCAGGTGTATATCTCTTCCGGTGTGGATCAGGCCATGAACGCCGCTCTGGAAGTGGCCGCCAGCATGAAGGACGAGTATGTGTCGGTGGAGCACCTGCTGCTGGCCCTGATGGACAAGGCCGACGGCACCATCAAGCCCACCCTCACCACCTACCGCCTGGAGCGGGAAAAGGTGATGCAGGCCCTGGCCGCCCTGCGTGGCAACCAGCGGGTCACCAGCGACAACCCCGAGGAGACCTATGAGGCTCTGAAAAAGTACGGCACCGACCTGGTGGAGCGGGCCCGGCAGAACAAGCTGGACCCCGTCATCGGCCGTGACGACGAGATCCGAAATGTCATCCGCATTCTGTCCCGCAAGAGCAAGAACAACCCCGTGCTCATCGGCGAGCCTGGCGTGGGTAAGACCGCCATTGCCGAGGGCCTAGCCCAGCGTATCGTCAAGGGGGATGTGCCTGCGGGCCTGAAAGACAAGACCATTTTTGCCCTGGATATGGGTGCTCTGATTGCAGGCGCCAAGTACCGGGGCGAGTTTGAGGAGCGGTTAAAGGCCGTTTTGAACGAGGTGAAGAAGTCCGAGGGACGCATCATCCTCTTCATCGACGAGCTGCACACCATTGTGGGCGCCGGGAAAACCGAGGGCGCCATGGACGCTGGCAACCTGTTGAAGCCTCTGCTGGCCCGGGGCGAGCTGCACTGCATCGGCGCCACCACCCTCAACGAGTACCGCCAGTATATCGAGAAGGACGCCGCCCTGGAGCGGCGCTTCCAGCCCGTCATGGTCTCCGAGCCCACGGTGGAGGACACCATCGCCATCCTCCGCGGCCTGAAGGAGCGGTACGAGGTGTACCACGGCGTCAAGATCCAGGACGG
>CABPXX010000289.1 GCA_902461475.1 uncultured Eubacteriales bacterium
CCCGCCCAGCCGCTGCACTGGCCACGGAGCTGGCGGCGGATGGTGCGCACAACGTACCACACCGCCCACACCGCCAGGGCCGCCACCAAGGCATAGATCACATATTTCATAGAAAACTCCTTAAAACAGCAGCATTCCCACCTGGAACACCACAAACGACACCAGCCAGGCCGCCGCCAGCTGCCAGATGATGGAGCGAGCGGTCCACTTCAAGCTGCCCATCTCCCGCACCATGGTGGACACCGCCACACAGGGCACATACAGCAGGATGAACACCAGGAAGGCGTAGGCGGCCACAGGGGTGTGGAAGGTGCCAGACAAAGCGGTGGCCACCGTGGCCCCGGCGTCCAGAGTGGACACGCCGTAGAGCAGGCACAGGGTGGACACCACCGCCTCCTTGGCCACCAAACCAGTGAGGATGGCCACAGCGGCCTGCCAGGTGCCGAAGCCCAGAGGCCCAAACACGGGGGCCAGCAGGGACCCGATGGTACCCAGAATGGAGTGGCCGGTATCCTCCACCATCATAAGCCCGTGGGAGGATACGCCGAAACTCTGGAGGAACCACAGCACCACGCTCATAGCCAGAATCAGGGTACCCGCCTTCACCAGGAAGCCCCGCACTCGCTCCCACACATGGGTTAGGCAGTTTCGGACGGTGGGCAGGCGGTAGGGAGGCAGCTCCAGCACAAAGGCGGCGGGCTCGCCCCGGAACATGGTGTGGCGCAGGATGATACCGGACACAATGGCGCACAGCAGGCCCAGCACGTACAGGGAGAAGATCACCAGGCCCGCATGCTTGGGGAAGAAGGCGGCGGTCATCAGGCCGTACACGGGCAAACGGGCAGAACAGGACATGAAGGGCACCAGCATCATGGTCATGCGGCGGTCCTTCTCATTTTCCATGGTCCGCGCCCCCATGATGGCGGGGACGGTACAGCCAAAGCCCATGAGCATGGGGATGAAGGCCTTACCGGACAGGCCAAAGCGGCGCAGCACCCGGTCCATGATAAAGGCGGCCCGGGCCATGTACCCGGAGTCCTCCAGGAAGGACAAAAACAGGAACAGCAGGGCAATCTGGGGCAGGAATACCAGCACGCCGCCCACGCCGGACAGCACGCCGTCCACCAGCAGAGAGGACACCCAGGGGGCGGTGCCCGCCTGCTCCAAAACGCCGCTGACCACGCCAGCCAGCCAGTCGTTGAAGAAATAGTCCACCCCGTCGGCCAGAATCTGGCCGGGACCGAAGATGATGCCGAACATCGCCAACATCATCACCAAAAACACGGGAACCGCCAGGAAACGGTGGGTGACAATGGCGTCAATTTTATCCGAGAGGGTCATGGTGCCCAGGGGCTGGCCTCGCTGCACTCCCACCTTCACCACCCGCTGAATGAAGCGGTAACGGGCGTCGGCAATGAGGGTCTCCCGGTCACCCAGGGGGTAGGCCTGTTCATAGCTCTGGGCCACCCGGTCCACCTTCCAGCGGGTGGCCTCGTCCAACCCCAGGGCCTTCTCCACCAGTTCGTCCCCCTCAATGAGCTTGATGGAGGCCCAGTGGGCGGGGATGCCCACGGCGTAGGCCCGGTCGTGGATGAGGGCGTCCACCTGGTGGTGGATGTAGTGGGTAAAGTCGTCGTACAGGTCGTCCGGCTCCACGGTGAAGCCGGTGTGCATCTGGTGGTGGGCCTCCTCCAGCAGCTTCTGGATGTTCTGGCCCGTGCGGGCGGTGATGGGGATGACAGGGACACCCAGGGCCCGGGAAATCCGCACCAGGTCCAGTTTATCTCCCCGCTTTTCCACCTCGTCCATGAAGTTCAGGGCAATGACCATGGGCCGCTCCAGCTCCAGAAGCTGGGCGGTGAGGTACAGGTTGCGCTCCAAATTGGTGGCATCCACAATGTTGATGATGGCGTCGGGGTGCTCCCCCACCACAAAGTCCCGGGCCACAATCTCCTCCATGGAGTAGGGGGAGAGGGAATAGATGCCGGGTAGGTCCACGATGGTCACGTCCCGGCTATCCACATGGGCCAAACCCTCCTTCTTCTCCACCGTCACGCCGGGCCAGTTGCCCACATACTGGTTGGACCCGGTGAGGGCATTGAAGAGGGTGGTTTTGCCGCAGTTGGGGTTGCCCACCAGGGCGATTTTCATCTCTCGCACGTCGTGGTTGTCCTGCTTGCTGCCCCCGTGCTCCCGCTGATGGTGCTCGTGGGCCTGGGTCATCCGCCGCACCGTCTCCTGGTCGGGGGCGGTGTGCTCGGGACGGGTGCCGTGGGGCTCCTCCCCAGGGGCACACAGGAGGATGTTACAGGCGTCCTCCTTGCGCAACGACAGCTCATACCCCCGGAGATTGACCTCGATGGGGTCGCCAAAGGGGGCGACCTTCCGCACCGTCACTTTGGTGCCGGGAGTCAGCCCCATATCT
>CABPXX010000290.1 GCA_902461475.1 uncultured Eubacteriales bacterium
GAGCGCGAGCAGACCCTCAACCAGCTGCTGGTGGAGATGGACGGCTTTGCCGCCAACGAGGGGGTCATCGTGCTGGCCGCCACCAACCGCCAGGACATTCTGGACCCCGCCCTGCTGCGCCCGGGCCGCTTTGACCGCCAGGTGTATGTGGGCCGCCCCGACATGAAGGGCCGGGAGGAGATCTTGAAGGTCCATGCCCGGCGCAAGCCCCTGGCCGAGGACGTGGACCTCAAAGAGGTATCCCGGGAGACCACCGGCTTCACCGGAGCTGACCTGGAGAACCTGATGAACGAGGCGGCGCTGTTGGCCGCCCGGAAAAACCAGCCCTTTATCACCCTCAAGGACATTCAGGAGTCGGTGATCAAGGTGATCGCCGGCCCCGAGAAGAAGAGCCGGGCCCAGCTGGAGGAGGACCGCCGCATCACCGCCTACCATGAGGCGGGCCACGCCGTGGTCAGCCACGCTCTGTCCACCCAGGACCCGGTGCACCAGATCACCATCGTCCCCCGTGGCCAGGCCGCGGGTATGACCATCAACCGACCCCAGGAGGACAAGGGCCATGTGAGCCGCCAGGAGCTGTGCGAGACCCTGTGCACGCTGCTGGGCGGCCGGGCCGCCGAGGCCCACGCCCTGGGCTTTGTGTGCACCGGGGCCATCAGCGACTTGCAGCGGGCCTCCGCCATCGCCCGGGACATGGTGACCAAGTACGGCATGAGCGAGAAGCTGGGACTGGTCACCTTCTCCTCCGAACACGACGAGGTGTTCCTGGGCCGCTCCATGGCCCAGGCCAAGCCCTACTCGGAAGAGACCGCTGCCCTCATTGACAGCGAGGTCAAGCACCTGCTGGACCAGGCCTATGAGGCCTGTCAGGCGATTTTGAAGCGGGACAGCGACAAGCTGGAGCTGGTGGCCCGCTATCTGCTGGCTTTTGAGACCATGGACGCCGCCACCTTCCAGATGGTGTACGACGACCCCCAGGCTCTGGCCCAACAAATCCCCACAGAGGAAGCGGAAAACAATGGATGAACTATGGCAGGGCCGCCAGCCCACCACCCCGTCTGAGCCCGAGGGCACCGACGGCCTGGGGAATCTGAATCTCGGTGATCTATCGGACCTCACCGACCTGACCGAGACCACCACCCCGCCGCCCACCCCCACCCGGACCAAGAAGGACACCTCTCTGGGCTACGAGCTGTACTTGAATGTCCGCACCCTGGTCTTTGTGCTGGCCGCCCTCATTTTGATCTTCACCTTCGTGGTGCGCATCATCGTAGTCAGCGGCAGCTCCATGGAGAACACCCTGCAAAACGGGGACTCCATGCTGGTGTGGTGCCTGGGCTACGAGCCCAAGCAGGGGGACATTGTGGTACTCACCCAGCGCTCTTACCAGGAGGACTCTCTGGTCAAGCGGGTCATCGCCACCGAGGGCCAGCGGGTGGACATTGACTACGACACCGGGACCGTCTATGTGGACGGCACCCCATTGGAAGAGGATTATATCAAGGAGGCCATGAAGGTGCCCAACTACGGCGAGGGCGTCAACCATGTGACGGTGCCGGAAGGGTGCATCTTTGTCATGGGCGACAACCGCAACGACTCCGCCGACAGCCGTTACCCCAGCATCGGCATCATCGACACCCGCAGCGTCATTGGGCGGGCGGTGATGGTGCTCTTCCCCTTCCAGGATTTCACCCTGTTGTAACGGAAGGAGGAGCGTTCCATGCGTGGAAAGAAACCCTATCAGATTTTGTGGCTGGTGTGTACTCTGGCTCTGGCCGGGCTTGCCACCGGAGTGCGGCTGTGGCAGGAGTCCACTGCCTTTGAGGGGGACTTCGGTCTGCCCGTCCGGGGCGCCACCGCCAGCGTGGCCATGGTGTGTGTGCTGGTGATGGCGGCGGCGGTGCTGTGCATTCTGGCTGCCCGTCAGCCGATCGTTCGGCCCCCGCGCTCTCAGGTCCGGGGCCGGAGATGGGCCATGAGCTTTTTCGCCACCGGTGACCTGGTCTTTCTGGTCCTGATGTGGTTCAGTGCCTTCAGCTCTCTGGCCGCTGTGCCCATGCTCTTTGGACAGGGGCGGGCCCTGTGGAAGGCCTATCAGCTGGCCCGGGCCATGAGGACCTGGCGGGGGGGCGACAACGGTGTGCTGAGTATGGTCACTGCCGTGCTGGCCCTGCTGGCCTTCTTCGGACTGCTGCAAATTGGCCGGGACGGCTACCACCCTGGGCGGAGAAGCCGGGGCGGTTTCTGGGCGGCCCTGCCCGCCTGTGCCGGGTGCGGCTGGCTGCTGAATACCTACCGCAACTGCGCCGCTGACCCGGTGCTGTGGGACTATGTGCCCCTGCTGCTGGCGGTGATCGCCGGAATGCTGATGTACACCGACTGGGCGGGCATGTCCTGTGCCGCCGCCCGGCCCCGCCGCACCCT
>CABPXX010000291.1 GCA_902461475.1 uncultured Eubacteriales bacterium
GAAGGTGGAGGGCCTCCCCCTTGTGGAAGCCCACCACGTCGGTGTCCGCCAGAGAGCCCACCACCGCCTTCTGCCGCTTGGCCAGCAGCTGCACCGCCCGAATCCGGTCCCGGTACTGGGCGGCCTTTTCAAAGCGCAGGTCCTCGGCGGCCTGTTCCATCTCTCCGGTCCACTCCGCCACCACCTGGTCCAGCTTGCCCTCCAGCAGCTGCACCGCCTTGTCCATGTTGGCCCGATACTGGCTCTGGTCCATGTCTCGGCGGCAATAGCCGTCACAGGTACCCATGTGGAAGTTGAGGCATGGGCGCTCCTTGCCGATGTCCCGGGGGAACTTCCGCTTGCAGGTGGGCAGGCGCAGGGCGGAGAGCAGGGCGTCAATGATGCCCTGGCTGGCCCCTCGGGTGCCGTAGGGGCCAAAATACCGGGCCCCGTCCCGGGCCACCTTGGAGGTGAGGGAGAACTGGGGGTACTCCTCCTGGACGCTGAGGCGGATATAGGGGTAGCCCTTGCTGTCCTTGAGCAGAATGTTGTACCGGGGCTGGTGGCGCTTGATGAGGGCGCACTCCAGTACCAGGGCCTCGAACTCCGTGGCCACCACAATGACGTCAAAGTGGTGGATTTGGGCGACCATGGCCCGGGTCTTTTCATTGTGGCGGGTCTGATCCTGGAAATACTGGCTCACCCGGTTTTTCAGCGCCTTGGCCTTGCCCACGTAGATCACTTCACTGGCGGCGTTTTGCATGATATACACCCCAGGCTTTAAGGGCAGTGCATGGGCCTTATCCCGCAGCTCTTCAAAGGTCATAGATACCCTCCCCACGAAAAAAGCGCCGCAAATTGCGGCGCTTTCATCTATTTGTCTGGCTTACTCAGAAAAATCGGAGTTGATCAGCTCCACCAGAGCGTTGACAGCCTCCTCCTCGTCGGGGCCGTCGGCGATGAGGGTGATGGCGGTGCCCTTCACGATGCCCAGAGAGAGCACGCCCAGCAGGCTCTTAGCGTTGACACGGCGCTCTTCCTTTTCCACCCACACGGAGCTCTTGAATTCATTGGCTTTCTGGATAAAGAAGGTGGCCGGACGAGCGTGCAGGCCAACCTGGTTGTTCACAACAGTCTCTTTCGTTACCATAAGAGAGTCCCTCCATATTCTTGCTTGGATTGGGGGAGTACTATCCCGCGCTTTCCCCGAAAATATTTTGCATTCCTAGCATACCAAATTTGGCAAGTAACGTCAACAGCATTTTGTACAAATCGCAGCGGTCCGTTTGGTGAAAAGTACGATTCACCCGTTCCTTGGTTATTTCATGGTCACCACGGTGACGCCGTCCTCTCCTTCACCATATGCACCAGGGCGGGCAGATTTCACATATCGGCTGTGCTTGAGGTGCTCCCGCACTGCCTTGCGCAACGCCCCGGTGCCCTTACCGTGGATGATGGTCACCGTCTCCAGCTTGCCCATGAGGGCGTTGTCCAGGAACATGTCCACAGCGGCCAGGGCCTCGTCCACCATCATGCCCCGCAGGTCCAGCTCCGCCTTGGCGGCAGCGGCCCGGAAGGGACGGGTGACGGTAGCTTTGCGGGCCTTGTCCTTCTGGCTCTGCTTGTGGCGGGCGGTAGCTTCTTCCAGCACCCGCACCTCGTCCTGCTTGGCTTTGAGCTTCAAGATGCCAGCCTGGAGCTGGAGGGTGCCGTCCTTGTTCACCCCCACCACCTGGGCCTGGGTGTGGGTTTTCAGCACCTCCACCATGTCTCCCACCACGGCTGGCGGGTGGGTGCAGGGGTCTCCAGCTCCTCGCCCTTGGCGCCCAGGGCGTTCTCCGCCTCGTTGAGGGTGCGACGCAGGTCCGAGCGCTGCTGGTTGTCGTCCACCCACTCCTTGGCCTTCTCCTGGCGGCGGCGCATGGCGTTGAGCTCCTTAAACACCGCATCGGCGGTGTTCCGGGCCTCCTGAATGATGGCACGGGCCTCGGCCTGGGCCTTCTCGGTGGCCTTCCGCCGCTCCTCCTCAATGCGCTCCCGGTAGTGGTCCGCCTCGGCCTTGGTGCGCTCCATCTCCCGGCGCAGCTCCTGGGCCTTCTCCTTCTCCCGCTCCATAGCCTGGCGCTGGCTCTCCAGCTGGCTGATGACATCCTCAAAGCGGACATTCTCGGCGTCAATCCGGTCGGCGGCCCGCTGGATGATGTAGTCGGGCAGTCCCAAGCGGCGGGAGATGGCAAAGGCGTTGGACTTGCCGGGGATGCCGATGAGCACCCGGTAGGTGGGGGCCAGAGTGTCCACATTGAACTCACAGGAGGCGTTCTCCACCCCTTCCGTGGTCATGGCATACACCTTCAACTCGGCGTAGTGGGTGGTGGCCGCCACACGGGCCCCCAGCTGACGGGCGGACTCGATGATAGCGGAAGGGTGACCCTCAT
>CABPXX010000292.1 GCA_902461475.1 uncultured Eubacteriales bacterium
TGGGCATGGTGTTCCAGTCCTTCAACCTGTTCAACAACATGACCGTGCTGGAAAACTGCATGGTAGGCCAGGTGAAGGTGCTGAAGAAGTCCAAGGCTGAGGCCAAGGAAAACGCCATGAAGTACTTAGAGCAGGTGGGCATGGCCCCCTACATCAACGCCCGGCCCCGTCAGATCTCCGGCGGCCAGCGCCAGCGGGCCTAGCCCGCCCCGGCCCCGCCCCCGGGAACTCCCGGGAAGCAGCGGGTGGCCATTGCCCGGGCCCTGGCCATGGAGCCGGAGGTGCTGCTCTTCGACGAGCCCACCTCCGCCCTGGATCCCGAGATGGTGGGCGAGGTGCTCTCCGTCATGCGGGACCTGGCTTCCCAGGGCATGACCATGCTGGTGGTGACCCACGAAATGGCCTTCGCCCGGGACGTGTCCAACCACGTGGTGTTCATGGCCGACGGAGTCATCTGCGAGCAGGGCGACCCCAAGGACGTGTTCACCAACCCCAAACAGACCCGGACCCGGGAGTTTTTGTCCCGATTCATGGGAGAATAAGACATACAGGCGTGTTGCAGCAAAGCAACACGCCTGTTTTTTCTGCCTCTCTCCCCCACAGTTTCCCCTTGCCAACTTGGCCGCAATTTAGTACAATAAAGGTTGACAGTTTGTAAAGAAGGAGGGCTTCCATATGACGAGAGATGAAGCCTTTGAATTTTTAGACCGCACCGCCCGGGGCATTGCCGAGATGTTCGGCTCCTCCTGTGAGACGCTGGTGCACGACATGGGAGTCCCCTCCCATCCCATTTTGTCCATCTATAACGGCCATGTCTCTGGCCGGGAGGTGGGCTCCACCATGGATATCCTGGGCATCGGCCTGGAGCTGGACGCCGACTCCTCGGTCACCGACTTTGTCAACCTGGCCGCCACCACCCCCGACGGACGCCAGACCAAATCCTCCACCTTCCACATGATTGGGGAGGACTACAACCTGGCCCTGGGCATCAACTTCGACTACACCTCTCTGGTGTTTGCCAACCGCATTCTGGTGGATCTCATGAGCGCTAGCTCGGATTTGCAGTCCGCCCTGTGGCAGGAGGGGGATTCCAAGCAGCTGGCCGACCTCTTCGAGCGGTGCCTGGCCGCCCTGGGCAAGCCGGTGGACGCTCTGAACAAGAAGGACCGCCTGCGCATGATCGCCATGCTGGAGCAGAAAAACGCCTTCTCCTTCCGCAAATCCGTGCCCTATGTGGCCAAGCACCTGGGGGTGTCCCGGTACACGGTGTACAAGTACCTGGGCGAGCTGGCCGAGCACAGCGAGGAGGAATAATCCCCCTTTCTTCCCTTGTTTTTTCCGCCTCGGTGGGCTACAATGTGGAATAGTTGTACACTCGTTTACATAAGGAGATCATACATCATGTATCGTGAACAGTTAGAAGCTTATTTTCAGGACAAGCAGGACATGCTGGTGGACGCTGTGTGCCGCCTGGTGTCCATTGACAGCGTGGAGGGGGAGCCCGCTCCCGGCGCTCCCTTCGGCCCCGGCCCTGCCGCTGCGCTGGAAGAGGGCCTGAAGCTGGCCCAGGAGTGGGGCCTCATCACCACCAACCACGAGGGCTATGTGGGCACTGCCGACCTGTGCGACAAGGAAGACGCCCTGCACATTCTGGGCCATCTGGACGTGGTGGCCCCCGGTGAGGGCTGGACCGTCACCCAGCCCTACCAGCCCAAGGTGGTAGACGCCCTCATCTATGGCCGTGGCACCGACGACGACAAGGGCCCTGTGGTAGCCTCCCTGCTGGCCATGAAGGCGGTGAAGGACCTGGGCGTGCCCTTGAAGTCCAACTGCCGCCTCATCATGGGCACCAACGAGGAGAGCGGCTCCGGAGACATCGCCTGGTACTTTGCCCGCCACCCCTCACCGGGGGCCCCCGCCCCCTCCGCCCCTGACTCCGGCTCCCCCGTCATCAATACCGAGAAGGGCGGCTTGAAGCCCACCTTCTCCCGCTCCTGGCCCGTCCAGGAGGCTCTGCCTCGAGTGAAGTGGCTCCACGGCGGCTTCCGCATCAACGTGCTCCCCGGCGACGCCGAGGCAGCGGTGGAGGGGCTCACCCTCCACGACGTGCACCCCTTCGCCCGGGATATCACCGCCCGCACCGGCATCACCTTTACCTGCACCAGCGAGGACGGCTGCACCGTCATCCACGCCAAGGGCGAGGGCAGCCATGCCGCCTGGCCTGAGGGGGGCAACAACGCCGTCACCGGCCTCATCGCCCTGCTGTGCGCCCTGCCTCTGGCCGAGGGTCCCTGCAAGGAGGCCCTGAACCAGCTCAACACCCTGCTCCCTCACGGGGACTACCATGGTCGGGCCCTGGGCATCGCCCAGTCCGAGCCCATCGCCGGGGACTTGACCGTAGCCTTCACCCTGT
>CABPXX010000293.1 GCA_902461475.1 uncultured Eubacteriales bacterium
CATCCCCTCGAAAAAATGCTTGCATTTTTGAGAATCTTAGATGTGTAGTTGTGCGTGGCAGTCCTCCACCAGCCGCCGGGCCACAGCCAGACCACGGGGCGACAGCCCTCCGTCCACGATGCGGATATCACCCCGCCACAGTCCGGTGCGACGCAGCCAGTGCAGCGCCCGCACCCCCTGTTCCATCCCCTCCCCGTCCCCGTGTCCGGTCAGGGAGACGGTGAGGTCCAGAGGAACCGGGAGCAGCAGCCGCCCCAGAAGAAGCCAGCACAGGGCCAGCAGCCCAAAGGCCGCCAACAGCCCCAGCACCGTAAAGGCCAAATACATTCCCATGACCATCCACCACCTTTGTGGCATTCTATGCCCAAAGGTTGGGGGTGGTCACAGAAAGTGTTCCTTAAAAGAGGCTCTTGACGCCGTAGGAGAGAATGCTAATGATGAGTCCGGCGGACAGCACACCGCCCACAATGGAGGGCATGGCCTTCTTCAGGCGCATGTCCAGGAAGGCGGCCACCAGGGCTCCAGTCCAGGCTCCGGTGCCGGGCAGGGGGATGGCCACGAAAATGGCCAAGCCCAGATACTGATACTTCAGCACCGAGGCACTTTTCAGGTGGGCCTTCTGCTCCATCTTATCCACCACGCTGTTGAGCCGGGGCATATGCTGGCGCATGAACATAAAAATACGCCGGATATACACCACGATGAAGGGGACGGGGAGCAGGTTACCGATCACCGCCGCCAGGTACGCCGCCCAAACCGGCAGACCCGCCGCCACGCCGAAGGGAATGCCTCCTCGCAGCTCTACCACGGGGATCATAGACACCAACAGCGTGAGGATGAACTCCCCGTTCAGGTCGGTGGTGAGCCATTGCATCAAATCCATTCTTTTATTCTCCTTTATTTGCTTCTAAAATCTTTTTCAGGTAGCGGCCCGTGTAGCTCTCCGGGCACTGGGCCACCTGTTCGGGGGTGCCGCAGCACACCACCGTGCCGCCCCCGGCGCCCCCTTCGGGGCCCAGGTCGATGAGGTAGTCGGCGGTCTTGATGACGTCCAGGGTGTGCTCGATGACCACCACGCCTCCACCAGCTGGTGTACGTCGGCGGTGTGCAGGCCGGTGGTGGGCTCGTCCAGGATATAGATGGTGGACCCGGTGGAGCGCTTGGCAAGCTCCGTGGCCAGCTTCACCCGCTGGGCCTCGCCGCCGGACAGGGTGGTAGAGGGCTGGCCCAGCTTCACATAGCCCAGCCCCACGTCCATGAGGGTCTGGAGCTTGTTTTTCAGCCGGGGCAGATTCTCAAAGAAGCCCAGGGCCTCCTCCACCGTCATCTCCAGCACCTCGTGGATGTTCTTGCCCTTGTAGCGCACTTCCAGGGTCTCCCGGTTGTACCGCTTGCCCTTACACACCTCACAGGGCACATAGATATCGGGCAAGAAGTGCATCTCAATCTTCAACAGGCCGTCGCCAGCACAGGCCTCACACCGGCCGCCCCGGACGTTGAAGGAGAAGCGGCCGGGCCCATAGCCCCGGCTCTTGGCGTCGGGAGTGGAGGCGAACAGGTCCCGGATGTCTCCAAACAGCCCGGTATAGGTGGCGGGGTTAGAGCGAGGGGTGCGGCCAATGGGGGATTGGTCAATGTCAATGACCTTGTCCAAAAACTCGATGCCCTCGATGCCGTCGTGCTTGCCCGGCCGGGCCTTGGTGCGGTTGAGCTCCGCTCCCAGCCGCTTGTACAAAATCTCGTTGACCAGAGAGGACTTGCCGGAGCCGGACACGCCGGTGACCGCAATGAAGGTGCCCAGGGGGAAGTCCACATTGATGTGGCGCAGGTTGTGCTCGGCAGCACCCAGCACCCGCAGCACCTTCCCGTTGCCCTCCCGGCGATGTCCCGGAATGGGCACCTTCTTGCGCCCGGACAGGTAGTCGCCCGTGATGGAGCCGGGGGTGTTCATCACCTCTTCGGCAGTGCCGCAGGCCACCACCTGGCCGCCGTGGACGCCCGCTCCGGGGCCGATGTCGATGATATAATCGGCGGCCCGCATGGTGTCCTCGTCGTGCTCCACCACAATGAGGGTGTTGCCCAGGTCCCGCAGGTGCTTCAAGGTGCCCAGCAGCAGGTCGTTGTCCCGCTGATGCAGGCCGATGGATGGCTCGTCCAGAATATACAGCCCCCGCAGCAGGCTGGAGCCGATCTGGGTGGCCAGACGGATGCGCTGGCTCTCGCCGCCGGACAGGGTGCCCGCCTGACGGCTTAGGGTCAGATATTGCAGACCCACGCTCTTCAAAAAGCCCAGCCGCTCCCGAATCTCCCGCAAAATGCGGTCGGCAATCATCATTTGGGTCTCGGTGAGGGTGATGGTGTCCAGGAAGGCCAGAGCCTCGTCCACCGGCATCTCACAGAACTGGTGGATGG
>CABPXX010000294.1 GCA_902461475.1 uncultured Eubacteriales bacterium
TTTGATGATCGAGGTGCACAACAACCCCGCCTGTGCCAAGTGCGACGGCCAGCAGTCCCTGACCCCCGAGAAGTTCCGCCGCCTCATGGACAAGGTGGTGCCCCTGGTGGAGCTGATGGGCAAAACCCTCACCTAACATAAAACGAGAGAGGAGTATGAACTGTGGCCATGTTAGAGCGCACGCTGATCGGAGATTTCGACCAGGTCCTTCAGAAACTGCACACCGCCATTTTGGAGGGCAGCATGTCCGCCTCCTTTGAAAACGGCAACGAGTACATGTCGGGCGACACCCACTGTGCCGTGCGGGTGTACGAGCGGTACAGCTACACCGGAGACAACCGGGTAGCCCTGTGCCTGATGCTCACCGGACAGGGCGACCAGCTGCGCCTGACCGCCATCACCGCCGGCGGCAGTCAGGCCATGTTCTTCAAGATCAATACCTGGGGCGAGGAGGCCTTTTTGGACACCCTGGCCCAGGTCATCGACAAACTCTGAGAGGAGATATCCCCCATGCGAACCCTCACAGTCCCCCTCCCCGGACGGGAGTATGACATTCTCATAAGGCCCGGCCTGCTCCCCCAGGCCGGGGGCTACATCTGCTCGGTGGTGCCCCAGGCCCGGAAAGTGGCTCTGGTCACCGACTCCCACGTGGCCCCGCTGTACGGCGAGACCGTGGCCCACAGCCTGGCCCGGGCTGGGTTCCAGGTGGAGACCTTCGTGGTCCCCGCCGGGGAGCAGAGCAAGTGCTCTCACCAGCTGGCCCGTCTGTGGAGCGGCTTCGCCCAATTCGGCCTCACCCGCACCGACTGCGTGGTGGCCCTGGGGGGCGGCGTGGTGGGAGACCTGGCGGGCTTTGCCGCCGCCACCATCCTGCGGGGGGTGGCCCTCATCCAGATTCCCACCACCCTCCTGGCCCAGGTGGACTCCTCGGTGGGCGGCAAGGTGGCCATCGACCTGCCCGAGGGGAAGAACCTGGCGGGGACCTTCTACCAGCCCCGGCTGGTGCTCATGGACCCGGAGGTGCTGGGCACCCTCCCCCATGAGACCTTTGCCGACGGCATGGCGGAGGTCATCAAGTACGGCTGCATCGCCGACCATGGCTTTTTGGAGTTTTTGAGCCAGAACCCCTCCCGCTCCGCCATCATGGCCAACATTGAACAGGTGCTGCACACCTGCTGCCGCATCAAGGCAGAGGTGGTAGCAGAGGACGAGCTGGACACCGGGCGGCGGATGATTCTCAACTTTGGCCACACCCTGGGCCATGCCTACGAGCTGGCGGGCCACTACACCACCTACACCCACGGCCAGGCCGTGGCCGCTGGCATGGTGCGGGCCGCCCAACTAGGCACCGCCCTGGGCCTCACCCCCGCCCACCTGGCCCCGGACATCGCCCAACTGGTGGAGGCCTTCGGCCTGCCCACCGCTATCCCCTGTTCCCAGGCGGACTACGCCGCCGCCATCGGCCTGGACAAGAAGGGGGCGGGTTCCTCCCTCTCCCTCATTCTCCTGGACCGCCCCGGCCACGCCCTGGCCTACCCCATTTTGAAACAGCAGCTGCTGGAGATGCTGTAACGAGGTATTGCTATGAACGTCACCATCACCCCCACCAAGCTTCACGGCCCCGTCACGCCTCCTCCCTCCAAAAGCCAGGCCCATCGGCTCATCATCGCCGCCGCCCTGGCCTCTGGGGAGAGCGTGCTCACCCACGTGGCCCCATCCCAGGACATTCTGGCCACCATCCGGTGTATGGAGGCCCTGGGTGCCTCCTTCACCTGGTCCGGGTCCACCCTGACGGTGCAGGGCCTCACCATGAACCGCCCCACCCCTTCCCTTCCCCGCCTGGACTGCGGGGAGTCTGGCTCCACCCTCCGCTTTCTCATCCCCATCGCCCTGGCGGTGTCGGGCGGCGGAGTCTTCACCGGACAGGGGCGGCTGATGGAGCGGCCCCAAAAGCCCTACTTTGATCTCTTCGATGCCAAAGGCATCTCCTACACCCTGGAAGACGGGGTGCTCATCGTGCAGGGCCAGCTCCCCGCCGGAGACTACCCCCTGCCGGGCAACGTGTCCAGCCAGTTCGTCACCGGGCTGCTGTACGCCCTGCCCCTGGTGGAGGGCACCTCCACCATCACCCTCACCTCCCCCCTGGAGTCGGAGGACTACGTGGCCATGACCCGGAAAGCCCTCCACCAGGCGGGCATTACCCTGGACGGGTACACCGTCCCCGGCTCACAGCACTACTCCCCCATTCAAGGCAGCGTGGAGGCGGACTGGTCCCAGGCGGGCTTTTTCTACGCCGGGCTGGGGCTGGGCAATGACCTGGACATCCGGGGTCTGGACCCCCACTCCCCCCAGGGAGACCGGCGCATCGTCTCCTTCTATGAGAAACTCACCGGGCCGGAACACA
>CABPXX010000295.1 GCA_902461475.1 uncultured Eubacteriales bacterium
ACAATCAGCTCTCCGGCGACGCCAAGGCCGAGCTGGAAGTGCTGGCCAAGGCCGTCACCGCCGTCACCAAGGAAACCGCCAAGAGCTTCGCCAACGACGACAGCAAGCGGGCCCGGAAGGTGGAGCCCATGGAGCAGGTGGTGGACCACCTGTGCTCCAACATGAAGGCCCGCCACATCAAGCGTCTCCAGGACGGGGCCTGCCGTGTGGAGCAGGGTATGCTCTTCACCGACGTGCTGGGCGATTGCGCCCGCATCTCCGACCACTGCTCCAACGTGGCCGCCGCCATCATCGAGCTGCACCACGACAGCTACGACACCCACCAGTACCTGGGTGACCTGCGCAGCGACCCCGAGTTCAAGGAGCTGTACCAGGAGTATCTGGCCCAGTATCCCCTGCCCTAAGCAAATCGGTAACATGCACGCATGTTACCGAGGGGATGCAGCCCGCTGCATGCATAATTGGGTCAAAGGACGACCCAATTCCACACTGGCGGGCTGAGAAGTGTTTTTTCCGATGCGCATGTCCCCGGAAAAAACGGATTTCGATTTATTTTCCCGCCCCCGGGCGGGAAAACTCTGCCGAGGGCTTTTAGACCATGCAAGATGATTATTCCTTCTTGCGTTGCTATGTGGGTTCTTGGCTTTATTCGTGTTCGGCCAGCTGTTCCATAATCCAAACGGCGCTGCCCCCGCGGACCTCGCCGTCCCGCAGGTCCTGGAAGCCCATGGCCAGCCAGAAGTCGTGGCCCTTGGTGTTACCTTTCAGGCAGCCCAGGCGGATGCTGTCCATTCCGGCGTCGGCAGCTGCTCCAGGCAGAGCCTGGGCCACAGCCCGTCCCACGCCCTGGCGGTGCAGACCAGCATCCACCATAAAGAAGCCCACCCACAGGGTGCGCTCCCGGGGATAGCCCTCCACCAGGTCCAGGATTCCCACCAGCTTGCCATCCTGCCACAGGCCCAAATCATGCTTTTGCTCCTGGATGCACCGGGGCGGCAGGGTGGCCATATCCTCCCGGATGCTGTGGATGGTGGGCTGGCCCTGGTTCTGAATCTCATAATAGGCGGCATTCCCCTCCATCAGGGCCAGAACGGCGGGCAGGTCTTCCTCCTCCCACCGACGAATCTCAAACTGAGGTAGGCGCTGGCTCAGGGCATCCACCACCGGCATGTCAGGCAGGGCCACCTTGGTACCCACACAGCGGTTGATGGGGGTGCCCAGGTTGTGGAACTTCTCCTCGTAGTCGGTCATCACACCGCAAATGCCGTGCTCGTGGAGATTGCGGGTGACCTGAGACAGTTCAAACCCGGCCTTGGGGAACTGGAACAGGGACCACTCAAACAGGTCCCGGTTGTCCGACTTGAAGTGAATCTCGCCCCCGTCCCGCAGCACCTGGCGATACCCACGCAGGAAATTCTCGTGGGTGAGACGGCGGCGGGAGTGCTTCACGGAGGGCCAGGGGTCACAGAAGTTGATGTACAGCAGGTCCACTTCATCGGGAGCAAAGTAGTCACTGAGGCAGGCGGCATCACCGTCAATAAAAAAGACGTTGTGCAGCCCCTTCTCCCGGCACCGCTCCATGGCGATGACCATGGCGTCGGGCACCCGCTCCACCGCCACATACAGGTCCTGGGGGTTGGCCGCCGCCGTCTCGGCGGTGAATCGGCCCTTGCCGCAGCCCAGCTCCAGACGCACCCCCTGGGCCTGGAGCATCAGCTCCCGCCACTTGCCACGCTGGGCAGCGGGATTTTTAATCCACAAATCGGCACAGTTCTCCATGCGCCGGTCCAAGTTCTTCTTTTTCCGCATTCTCATTGGCTTCACCTCGTACCATTCAAAGAAAGTCGAGAAAATCATATCATAAACTCTTGCCAAGGGCAAGGAAATCCGCTATAATATAAGCTCGTAAGCTGAAATATCCGGGTGTAGCGCAGTTGGTAGCGCGCCTGCTTTGGGAGCAGGATGTCGGGAGTTCGAGTCTCTCCACTCGGACCACAAGGGAGCAAGGTAATCCTTGCTCCCTTGTTTTTTATTAAAAATTATGTTCAAATCCTCCTTTACTTGGATGGATAGGGCTTGCTGTTGTTGGTTCGGCCCAGAATGTAATCCGTGGACACCTTATAATAGTCCGCCAGTTTCAGCAAATGAACCACCGGAATGGTCTGAAACCCACGCTCATAGCGAGAATACACCGTCTGGCTGATTCCTAAAATCTCCGCCACATCTTCCTGACGTAGGTCCTTATTTTCCCGCAAATCCCGCAATCTTTGAAATAACATACGTCCACCGTCCCTAGTACTGATTGATACTATTGACGATATCGCATATTTATATTATAGCAATTTTCAAAATTAAAGCATATAGCCGCATGAACGGAACCAACCTGCAC
>CABPXX010000296.1 GCA_902461475.1 uncultured Eubacteriales bacterium
TAGGCAGGTGCATGTAAAGCCCCACCCACTATATCATGGCCGGTCTGGCCTCTGCAGCGGTATACTATCTGGGCAAGATCATCTTCCCGGACCGGGGCTACGAACTGTATGACCCGGAAGAGGAGGCCTCTGAGCCCCAGGCCCAGAAAACTCAGGCCGAGCCGGTCAGCCCGGAGATCCAGCAGCTGCTCCAAGAGCGGGACCGGGCCCTGTCCGAGATGCGCCGGCTCAACGACTCCATTCAGGACCCCACCCTCTCCCAGCAGATCGACCGCTTGGAGCACACCACCCAGAAGATCATGGACGCCGTGGCCAAGAGCCCGGACAAGCTGCCTCAGATCCGCCGATTCCTCAACTATTATCTCCCCACCACCCTGAAACTGCTCAACGCCTATGACCGCATGGACGCCACTGGGGTGGAAGGTGCCAACATCGATGGCACCAAGGGGCGCATTGAGGACATCATGTCCACCATCTGCACTGCCTTTGACCGCCAACTGGACGCCCTGTACGGCCAGGAGGCCATGGACATCAGCACCGACATCGACGTACTGGAACAGATGCTGGCCCGGGAAGGCCTGGGCGATATGAATCTGTCCGCCGACGACACCCAAAAATGATCCGTAGGAGGAATGTACCATGAACGACAATCAGGATTTCACCCCCACCCTCACCTTAAATCCCACCCTGGACTCCTCTGCCCCCGCTGCACCCGCCGCTCCCACTCCTGCACCCCAGGAGGCCATGGCAGAGATTCAACTCTCCCCCCAGGAGCAGCAGATGGTGGAGGACTTTGCCCAGAAAATTGACCTCACCGACACCGCCATGGTGCTCCAGTACGGCGCTGCCGCTCAGAAGAACATTGCCGACTTCTCGGAAAACGCCCTGAACAACGTGCGCACCAAGGACCTGGGCCAGGTAGGTCAGGCCCTGTCCTCCCTGGTGGTGGAGCTGAAGACCTTCGGCGAGGAGGAGAAAAGCGGCATTTTCGGCTTCTTCCAGAAGAAGAAAAAGGAAGCCATGGCCTTGAAGGCCAGCTTTGACAAGGCCGATGCCAACGTGGATAAGATTGTGGCGGTGCTGGAAAACCACCAGCTGACCCTGATGAAGGACATCGCCATGCTGGACCAGATGTACGATCTGAACACCAAATATTATAAGGAGCTGACCATGTATATTCTGGCGGGCAAGAAGGCCCTGGACAAGGCCCGCACCGAGACCCTGGCCCAGCTCCAGCAGACCGCCACCCAGACCAAGACCCAGGAGGCGGCCCAGAAGTACAACGACTACGCAAACCTGTGCAACCGCTTTGAAAAGAAGCTCCACGACCTGGAACTGACCCGCATGGTGTCCATCCAGATGGGTCCCCAGACCCGGATGATTCAGAACAACGACGCCTTGATGCTGGAGAAGATTCAGTCCTCTCTGGTCAACACCATCCCCCTGTGGAAGAGCCAGATGGTGCTGGCTCTGGGCCTGGAGCACTCCCGTCAGGCCGCCGCAGCCCAGAGCGCTGTGTCGGATATGACCAACCAGCTGCTGCAAAAGAATGCAGAGATGCTTCACATGGGCACCGTGGAGGCCGCCCGGGAGTCCGAGCGGGGCATTGTGGACCTGGAGACCCTTCAACACACCAACCAGCAGCTCATCGCCACCCTGGACGAGGTCATGGACATCCAGACCCAGGGCGCACAGAAGCGCCGGGAGGCAGAGGTGGAGCTTCAGCGCATCGAGGGCGAGCTGAAGCAGAAGCTGCTGGAACTGCGGGGCTGATCCCCGGGGTGACCTTGGATGAAACTATTCAAGCGAACCGGCGTGGCCGTCCTGCTCACCGTCATGATGATCATCTTGGCAGTGGGCATCGGCCTGGCCCGCCGACCCGGCCGCGGCGGACACGTCGCTGCCTCTCAGGACTCCCCATGGTTCGTCTCGGACCAGGCCGGGGTGCTCACCTCCTCCGGCATCAAGCAGTTGGAGAGCAACAACCGCTCTCTGGACAGCTCCATGGGTGTGGTCATCGGCTGCCTCACCTGCAACTACGGAAAAGACGACCTGGGCAACTACGCCATGGAACAGGCAGAACAGATGGGCCTGGGCGCCAACGACTTTATGGTGGTGCTGGACATCTCGGGGAATAACTATTGGCTGGTACAGGGCAGCGGCCTCACCGACCTGTTCACCGACGATGACTGCGCCTCCTATGCCTGGGAGTATATGGAGGAGCCCTTTGCCAAGGGAGACTACACCCAAGCCCTGCTCTCCCTCTCCGACGCTCTGACCCAGTGGTATCAGACCCACTATCTGGCCTAACTTGGGAGGTATTATGGATATCTTATAGCAATTTTCAAAATTAAAGCATATAGCCGCATGAACGGAACCAACCTGCAC
>CABPXX010000297.1 GCA_902461475.1 uncultured Eubacteriales bacterium
GGCGGCGGCCACGCGGGGAAAGTGAGGAGAGACAAGCCATGAGCGGTAAATTGTATCTGGTTCCCACCCCTATTGGCAATCTGGGGGACATCTCCCGGCGTATGGCAGACACCATGGCAGAGGCGGACTTTCTGGCCGCCGAGGACACCCGGGTGACGGTGAAATTGCTCAACCACCTGGGGCTGAAAAAGCCCATGGTTAGCTACCACCGCCACAATTTTTCCACAGCGGGACCCGCCATTGTGGATCGTCTGCTGGCCGGGGGGCGAGGCGGTGCTCAGCCGCCTGCTGGCCGGGGAGAGCTGCGCCCTGGTCACCGATGCGGGCACCCCCGCCATCTCCGACCCCGGAGAGGACCTGGTGGCGCTGTGTGCCCAGCACGACATCCCGGTGGAGGCGGTGCCCGGTCCCTGCGCCCTCATCTGCGCCCTGTCCGTCTCCGGGCTGCACACCGCCCGGTTCACCTTTGAGGGCTTTTTGCCCCAGAACAAGAAAAACCGCCGCTCCCACCTGGATAGCTTGAAGGGGGAGCAGCGGACCATGGTGTTCTATGAGGCACCCCACAAGTTGGAGGACACCCTGGAGGACTTTGTGGCGGTGTTCGGGGAAGAGCGGCGCATTGCCCTGTGCCGGGAGCTGACCAAGCTCCACGAAGAGGTGGTGCGCACCACCGTGGGCCAGGCTCTGGCCGACTGCGCCACCCGCCCACCTCGAGGGGAGTATGTGCTGGTGGTGGAGGGAGCCCCCGAGGCTCCGGCCCAAGAGGCAGACCCCCAGGCCGCTCTGGAGCGGGTGGCCCAGCTGAGGGGCGAGGGGCTGTCCCTCAAAGAGGCTTGCGCCAAAGCCGAGGAAGAATTTGGAATCAAGAAGCGTCAATTGTACGATATGAGCCTGGGAAAGTGATTACGGATAGTATAAAAAGGCACCTTTATTTTCTGGAGAATTTAGACATTAAATGACAAAAAAGTCCGGGGAAATAGTTTCCACCGGACTTTTTGCTCGAAAAAGTAGTTACTTTCCTTCCAGTTCCCGCAGGCAGGATGCGCAGATGTTCTTGCCCTTGAAGGTGGTAATTTCGGAAGACTCTCCGCAGAAAATGCAGGCGGGCTCGTACTTCTTTAGCACGATAGAGCCACCATCTACGTAGATTTCCAGGGCGTCACGTTCTGCAATGTCCAGGGTGCGGCGGAGCTCAATGGGCAACACGATACGGCCTAACTCGTCTACCTTGCGAACAATTCCAGTCGATTTCATATGTGAAGTCCTCCTTACAAAATGTACACTTTCACAAACCTCCTACATTATAACACAGGGTATAATCTTGTCAATCGCAAAAGTATAAAATTAATAGAACTATAATATTTTTCCAAGAAATTCGTCGAAGGCGTATGGAGGGGGAAAAGGGGGCATAAACATGGGGGAAGAAGGAGGGAAAATGGACCATGGCGATGTCTTGGATCTGGGTTGTGATGGTGGGAGCGTCCATTTTATGCGGTGCAGCCACCGGGCGTATGGATGCGGTGGCCGGGGCGGCCCTGGAGGGTGCCAACGCCGGGGTGGAGCTGAGCCTGGCCATGGCGGGGGTGATGTGCCTGTGGATGGGTGTGATGCGGGTGATGGAGAAGAGCGGCCGGGTGGGCGGGCTGTCCCGGTGTCTCCACCCCATTCTCTCCCGGCTCTATCCCCAGCACCGGGATGATGCGCAGGTGATGGGGGCGGTGAGCGCCAACGTGGCGGCCAACCTGTTGGGACTGGGCAATGCCTCCACACCCCTGGGCATCCGGGCGGCCCAGCTCATGGCCCAGGGGGCGGGGGGCGTGGCCAGTGACAGCCTGTGCATGCTGGTGGTGTGCAACACCGCCTCCATCCAACTCATCCCTGCCACGGTGGCCAGTATCCGCCAGGCGGCGGGGAGCGGGGCGGCTTTTGACATTCTGCCTGCGGTGTGGCTGGCCTCGGCGGTGTCGGTGACGGTGGGCATTGTGGCGGCCAAGGTGATGGCCCGTGTGTGGAGGGAGTGAGAGGACATGATGTCCATGGTGGTGCCCACCATTATGCTGGGGGTTATGGTGTGGGGCATTGCTTGCCGGGTAGATGCGTGGTCCACACTGGTGGAGGGAGGTGCCCAGGGGCTCCAGACGGCGGTGCGTATGGTGCCCTCCCTGGTGGGGCTGCTGTGCGGGGTGTACATGCTGCGGGCCTCTGGGGCGCTGGGGTTGCTGGAGGAGCTCATTGCGCCTGTTCTAGGCCTGGTGGGCATCCCGCCGGAGACGGTGGGACTGCTGGTGGTGCGGCCCATCAGCGGCTCGGCAGCTCTGGGACTGGGGGCGGAGCTCATAGAGACCTACGGCCCGGACTCCCTGGTGGGGCGCA
>CABPXX010000298.1 GCA_902461475.1 uncultured Eubacteriales bacterium
CATGCCCAGACCAGCTGGGGCACTAAAGAGCCCGCCGCCCCTGACCCATCCCATACACCGCGAAAAACGGCGATGCAGACAACTCTGCATCTCCGTTTTTTGTCAAGGATTGGGCTGTAGCGCCCGGAACCCCACTCGTTTCACCAGGGCCCCACCCACCAGGTCAGCCAGCACCCAGCCGATGGGGATGTCCCACCAGATGGCCTCCACCCCAAACCAGGGGGCACAGGAGTAGGCCAGGAGCACCCGGGTGCCCAGGGAGATCACCGTCAGCAGCAGGGAGATGCGGGGCTGAGCCACGGCCCGGAAATAGCCGTAGAGCAAAAACAGCACCCCGATGCCCACATAACAGGCCCCCTCAATGCGCAGGTATCCCACCCCCACCGCCAGGGACTGGGCCTCCTGGGGCGGAATGAAGATGCCCATGAGCGGAGGGGCCAGCACCCACACCAGGGCGGAGACCAGGGCGCAAAAGCCCAACACCAGGGCCACAGCGCTTTTGGTGCCCGCCCGGATGCGCTCCCCTTTTCCCGCCCCGTAATTCTGTGAGATAAAGATGGAATAGGCGTTTCCAAACTCCTGGGCGGGCATGTAGGCTAGGGTATCAATTTTCACCCCAGCGGCAAAGGCGGCCATAACGGCGGTGCCAAAGCTGTTGACCAGCCCCTGCACCATAAGAATTCCAAAGTTCATCACCGACTGCTGGGCCCCGGTGGTGGAGGCACAGGCGAAAATCTCCGCCACCGCACGCCCTCGCACCCGCAACCCTGGCGCAGCATTGGCTCTCGGAGCAGGGTATAGACGGCGATGCCCACCCCCGCCACGCCTTGAGCGATCACGGTGGCCGCCGCAGCTCCCGCCACGCCGTAGGGGATGACCGCCACCAGCAGCACATCCAGGCCGATGTTCAGCACCGTGCTCACCCCCAAAAACACCAGAGGTACCAGGGAGTTTCCCACCGCCCGCAGGAGGAAGGCAAAATAGTTGTAGAGGAAGATGAAGGGCAGCCCCACCAAGATCACCTGGACATAGGCATACATCATGGGGTACACGTCCTCCGGCGTGCGCATCCACCGCAAAATGGAGGACAACAGGCTATAAGACACCCCGGTGAGCACCACCGTCAGCCCCACAATGAGCACAAAGGCGGAGGCGATGTACTCCCCCAGCCGGCGCAGGTCTTTGCCGCCATAGCTGATGGAGAACAGCGCCCCGGCCCCCATACACATACCCAAAATCAGGGAGGTCAAAAAGGTCATCAGGGTGTAGGCGCTGCCCACAGCCCCCAAAGCGTCGGTGCTGATAAACCGCCCCACAATCCAGGTATCCGCCAAGTTATAGCACTGCTGTAGGATGTTGCCCAAAATCATGGGTAGGGCAAAGAGCAGCATGGTCCGGGTCACCGGGCCCGTAGTCAAATCTTGTCTCATTCTCTCCCGACTTTCTCTCTCGTTTGCCTACCATTCTACCACAAAGGGCGGGAATGGTACAACAGCACTCAGGAGACGGGACACTGCCGTCCGGCGTGGTCAATGGTGTAGTCCTCCCCGTACTCCCCAGGGAGGACCAGCTGGGAGATGGGCAGGAAGGTATACCCCTCCTGGAGCAGAGTCTCAATGATGGTGGGCAGAGCCTCAGGAGTGTGAAGAGCGGCATTGTGGAAGAGAACGATGCTCCCCGGCCCCACCCGGCTGGTGACCCGCTGGGTGATCTCCGAGGCGGAGATGTCCTTCCAGTCCAGGCTGTCCACGTCCCACTGTATGGGCTGGATGCCCATACTGCGCACGGTGGTAATTACATGGTCGTCATACTCCCCGTAGGGACAGCGGAACAGGGTGGGAAATTCCCCGGTGATGGCCTCAATTTTTTCCCCGCAGGTGGTGAGATTCTCCTTGATCTGCTCTGGGGTGAGGCTGTTGAAGTGGGCGTGGTCGTCGGAATGGCTCATAATCTCGTGGCCCGCCTCGTGGAGGGCCTTCACCGAATCCGGGTATTTGTCCACCCACTCCCCCACCACAAAGAAGGTGGCCTTCACCTGGTATTTGTCCAGAATATCAATGAGGGTCTGGGTATCCTCGTTGCCCCAGGCCGCATCAAAGGACAGGGACACCACCGGATAGTCCGCCTGGACACAGTACACCGGCAGCTGTCGGGTGGTGGCCGAGGCCCCCACCACTTTGGGGTGGCTGACCAAGCGCAGGATGGCCACCGCCGCCAGCACCAGACCCACCCCCGCCAGAATGCGGCGGCGCAACACCAAGATTCTCATAAGGCGCTCCCCTTTCCACGGCTATTTCACCCCAGTGTATGGTCCGCTGTGGAAAAACAGAACCGCCCGGTCTACCCTTCCCCGGGCGACAAGCATTTT
>CABPXX010000299.1 GCA_902461475.1 uncultured Eubacteriales bacterium
TTGGCAACGGCGTGACCATCCACCGGATGCACACCGTCACTCGGCGGCGGGAAACCCTCTTTGCCAAGTATATCTTCGCCCACCACCCCCAGTACCAAACTACCCCGGTGTACTACGACCGCACCTTCTCCGCCTCCCTGGAGGGCGGGGACATCCTGGTGCTCTCCCCCCAGGTGGTGGCCATTGGCATCTCCCAGCGCACCCAGCCCTGGGCCATTGAGCAGCTGGCCAAACGGCTTCTCTCCCCCCAGGTGGGCTTTACCAAGGTATTGGCCTTTGACATCCCCAAAAACCGGGCCTTCATGCACCTGGACACGGTGTTTACCATGGTGGACCACGACAAATTCACCATGCACCCAGGTATCTCCTCCCACCTGCGCCTCTTCGTGCTGGAACTGGAGGAGGGGGCCCACCTCACCATCACCGAGGAGGAGGACAGCCTGGAGAACATTCTGAAAGAGCATTTGAACCTGGACTCCGTCACCCTGCTCAAGTGCGGCGGCGGCTCGGTGATCGATGCCGCCCGGGAGCAGTGGAACGACGGCTCCAACACCTTCTGTCTGGCCCCCGGCCGGGTGGTGGCCTACTCCCGCAACCACGTCACCAACCGGGTCATGGAGGAGGCGGGCATTGAGGTGCTCACCATTCCCAGCAGCGAGCTGTCCCGGGGCCGGGGCGGCCCCCGGTGTATGACCATGCCCCTGGTACGGGGTTCCATCTAATCTATGTTGCAAAGGAGATCACAACCATGGCAGTCAATTTAAAAGGCAAATCCTTCCTCACCCTCATGGACCTCTCCGCCCAGGAAATCCGCTACCTGCTGGATCTGGGCCATTCCCTGAAGGCCAAGCGGCAGATGGGGCTCCACGGGGAGGCTTTGAAGGGCAAGCACATTGTGCTGCTCTTTGAAAAGACCTCCACCCGCACCCGCTGCTCCTTCGAGGTGGCCATGGCCGAGGAGGGAGGCCGGGTGACCTACCTGGACCCCGGCTCCTCCCAGATGGGAAAAAAGGAGTCCATGGAGGACACCGCCAAGGTGCTGGGCCGCTTTTTTGACGGCATCGAGTACCGGGGCTACGACCAGGCCAACGTGGAGACCCTGGCCAAATACTCCGGGGTGCCGGTGTACAACGGCCTCACCGACCTGGACCACCCCACCCAGATCATCGCGGACATGATTACCATGGAGGATCACATCAACAAGCCCCTGAAGGACTGCAAAGTGGTATTTGTGGGGGACGTGCGCAACAACATGTGCTATGCCTGGATGTTCGGCTGCTGCAAGATGGGGGTGGATTTTGTGGGCTACGGGCCCCAGGAGCTTATTGACGGGGCGGACAAGACCATTCTGGAGGCCTGCAAGCAGGAGGGGGCCATCTCCGGGGCCAACATCACCCTGACCAGCGACCCCAACGCGTTGAAGGGGGCGGACGTGCTCTACTCGGACATCTGGGCCTCCATGGGCGAGGAGGAGCTGATTCCTCAGCGGGCCAAGCTGCTCACCCCCTACCGCATCGACCACACCATGCTGGCCGCCACGGGGAACCCCGAGGTGATCTTCATGCACTGCCTGCCCTCCTTCCACAACTTCGACACCAAACTGGCCAAAGAGTGGATGGACAAGGGGGGGGACATCCCGGGGGGCACCGACGAGGTGTTCCGCTCCCGCCACTCGGTGGTGTTTGACGAGGCGGAAAACCGGATGCACGCCATCAAGGCCATCCTGGTGGCGACCCTATGAGGGGGGCCACCAAAGTGGTGGTGGCCCTGGGGGGCAACGCCCTGGAGGACAAGCAGCTCCCCCCCACCGCCCAGTCGCAACACCAGGTGCTCCAGCGCACCGCCAAGCAGCTGTCCCAGCTGTCGGTATCCGGGTATGAGCTGGCCATCGTCCACGGAAACGGCCCCCAGGTGGGACGCATCCTGCTGGCCAGCGAGACCGCCCGTGACGTGACGCCCCCCATGCCCTTTGACGTGTGCGGGGCTATGAGCCAGGGGTATATCGGCTACCACATCCAGCAGACCCTCACCGCCGCCCTGCGGGCCCAGGGCAAGAACATCCCCGTGGTGACGGTGGTGACTCAGGTGGTGGTGGACCCCCAGGACCCCGCCTTCTCCCATCCCACCAAGCCCATCGGGCCCTTTTACACCCAGGCCCAGGCGGACACCCTCACCCGAGAGCGGGGCTATCACATGCGCCAAGACGGCCAGCGGGGGTACCGCCGGGTGGTGCCCTCCCCCCAGCCTCAGCGCATTGTGGAGATCGGCACCATGAAAACTCTGTGGAACACCACCATCACCATCGCCTGCGGCGGCGGGGGCGTTCCGGTGGTGGAAGGGGCGGACGGACACCTGGAAGGGGTG
>CABPXX010000300.1 GCA_902461475.1 uncultured Eubacteriales bacterium
GGATCTCTCCACCGGTGAGGACGAAGTCCCCCAGGGAAATCTCCTCGTCCACATAGCCGTCAATGAACCGCTGATCAATGCCCTCATAGTGGCCGCACACCAGAATCAGATGGTCATACTCCCGGGCCAGACGGCGGGCGTCCTCCTGGGTGAAGGTCTTGCCGCAGGGGGAGAGGTAGATGGTGTGGGGGCGGCACTGGCGCTCCTGGCGGATGTGGTCCCAGCACTGGTAGAGGGGATCGGCCTGGAGAATGGCCCCCTGGCCACCGCCGTAGGGATAGTCGTCCACCTGTTTTTGCTTGTTTTTGGTGTAGTCCCGAATCTGATGGGTGAGGATGCGGATGTAGTCCCGTTTCTGGGCACGGCCCAAAATGGACTCGCTGAGCACGTCCCCCACGGTGTCAGGGAACAGGGTCATAATATCAATGTGATACATGCCTCTCACATCCCCTCAATGAGGCGAACCTTGATATAACCCCCGTCCACATTGGTCTCCAGAATAAACTCCGGCACGGCGGGGATGAGAATTTGACGCTCCCCTTCCACCACATACACCTGCTGGCGGGAGGGGGAGAGAATGTCTTTCAGAGTACCCAGCTTCACGCCGTCCTCATCCACCACGTCCAGGCCGATGATGTCAGCCAAGAAGAAGGTGCCCTCAGGCAGGTTGGCGTCCTCCCGGCGGATGTGCACCACCTTGTTTTTCAGCAGCATGGCGGTGTTTACGTCGGATACACCCTCCAGCTGGGCGATGACGCTGTTTTTGTGGACCCGGGCATTCAAAACCTTCACCGGCTTGCCGTCGATATACAGGGTGGAGAACTGGCAGAGAAAATCGGCACTGTCCGCCCAGGGGACGATTTTCACCTCACCGCGAATGCCGTGGGTGTTGACGATTTGGCCGCACTCCAGATAGGGATGGATCATAATCGGTTCACCTCTTTGTGTCAAAATCAAAAAGGCGGGGGCAAGCCCCCGCCTCCAGCGGCTGTATCAGTCGATGATGTCAACGGATACCTTTTTGCCCTGACGCTGGGCAACCGAGCGCATCAGCGCCCGAATCTCCTTGGCGATACGGCCCTGACGGCCGATCACCTTGCCCATGTCCTCAGCGGCTACACGCAGTTCCAAAACGGTCTCTGCGGGAGTCTCGTGCTCGGTCACAGAAACCTGGTCCGGATGCTCCACCAGGTTTTGGGCAATATAAGTGAGCAATTCCTTCATGAGGACCTCCAATCGCGCGCTTACAGGCCAGCCTTCTTCAGCAGGTCACGCACGGTGTCGGTGGGCTGAGCGCCGGTCTTGATCCAAGCCTGAGCACGCTCCACGTCGATGTTGACGGCAGCGGGATTCTGGCGGGGATCATAGGTGCCCAGCTCCTCGATGAAACGACCATCCCGGGGATAGCGGGAATCGGCAACCACAACGCGGTAGAAGGGAGCCTTCTTAGCACCCATACGACGCAGTCTGATCTTAACCATTGTATCTTCACCTCCATAGATTCTAGCATGTATATGGCAATGTCCGTGGGGGACAGAAACCAACCTTAAAAGGGTAATCCCATGCCTTTGATGCGGCTGAGCAGGCCTTTGGCCTTCTTGGGATTGGAGAACTGGCGGGTGAGCATCTGAATCGCCTCAAACTGCTTGAGCAGGCGGTTGACGTCCACCACCTGGGTGCCGGACCCGGCGGCAATGCGCTTTTTCCGGCTGGAGTTGAGCACGGAGGGGTTCTCCCGCTCATAGGGGGTCATGGACTGGATGATGGCTTCGATCTTGCTCAGACCGGCCTCGTCCACATTGAAGTCCAGCTTTTTGCCGTTCATGCCCGGGAGCATGGCGGCAATGTCCTGCATGGAGCCCATCTTTTTCACCTGCACCAGCTGGTCATAGAAGTCAGCCAGGGTGAACTTGTTTTTGCGCAGGCGCTCCATCTGTTCGGCGGCCTTTTTGGCGTCCAGGCTCTGCTCGGCCTTCTCAATGAGGGAGAGCACGTCGCCCATGCCCAAAATACGGCTGGCCATGCGATCGGGGTGGAACACCTCGATGTTGTCCAGCTTCTCACCGGTGCCGGCAAACTTGATGGGCTTACCAGTGACGGCTCGGATGGACAGGGCAGCGCCGCCTCGGGCGTCGCCGTCCAGCTTGGTGAGCATGACGCCGTCAATGTCCAGAGCGTCGTCGAAGGCCTTAGCGGCGTTCACGGCGTCCTGACCGATCATGGCGTCCACCACCAGCAGGATCTCGGTGGGGTTGACGGCAGCCTTCACAGCCTTCAGCTCATCCATGAGCTCCTGGTCAATGTGCAGGCGGCCGGCGGGATCCAAGAACACCATGTCGTTGCCATGT
>CABPXX010000301.1 GCA_902461475.1 uncultured Eubacteriales bacterium
GGCGGACAGACCCAGGTGGGGCGGCGCCTGCCCACCTTCCACAGCCGTCACCCCGAGGGGTGGGCGGAGGTGCGCTTCACTCTGTCCGAGACTCGCCTCACCCGGCCCATCTCTCCCACCCCCTTTGTGCCTCAAGATGAGGCGGGACGGGCCGAGCGGTGCCAGGAGATTCTCACCCTGGCGGCGTTAGGCCTTGCCAAGCGGCTGGAGCACACCCATGCCGCCACCGCCGTGGTGGGGCTGTCCGGTGGCCTGGACTCCACCCTGGCGCTCTTAATCACCGCCCGGGCCTTCGACCTGCTGGGCCGGGACAAGACCGACATTCTGGCCATCACTATGCCCTGCTTTGGCACCACCGCCCGCACCCGGTCCAATGCGGAGATTTTGGCCGGAGAATTGGGCAGCGGATTCCAGGAAGTGAACATCGGGGACGCCGTGCGCCAGCACTTTGCCGACATTGGCCAGTCCATGGAGGACCACTCCGTCACCTTTGAAAACGGACAGGCCCGGGAGCGCACCCAGGTGCTCATGGACATCGCCAACCGCACCGGCGGCCTGGTCATTGGCACCGGAGACCTGTCCGAGCTGGCCCTGGGCTGGGCTACCTACAACGGGGACCACATGTCCATGTATGCCGTCAACGCCTCCATTCCCAAGACCCTGGTGCGCCATCTGGTGGACTACGTGGCCCGGGAGGAGGGAGGCAAGCTGGGCGAGGTGCTCCAGGACATTCTGGACACCCCGGTGTCCCCGGAGCTGCTCCCCCCCAAGGACGGGGAGATCGCCCAGAAGACCGAGAACCTAGTGGGCCCCTACGAGCTCCACGACTTCTTCCTCTACTACGCCATCCGCTGGGGCTTCTCTCCTCGGAAGGTGTTCCGTCTGGCGGTGTACGCCCTGGGCGACCGCTATGACAAGGCCACCCTCCACCGCTGGATGGGCAACTTCTACCGCCGCTTCTTCGCCCAGCAGTTCAAGCGTTCCTGTCTGCCCGACGGGCCCAAGGTGGGCTCGGTCACCCTCTCCCCCCGGGGAGACTGGCGGATGCCCAGTGACGCGGTGGCCCGCCTGTGGCTGGAGGAATGGGAGGACCTGGCGTGAAACCATACGTGAGCCTCTTCTTCACCTTTGCCAAAATCGGGGTGTGTACCTTCGGCGGTGGCTACGCCATGCTCCCCATCTTGCAGCGGGAGCTGGTGGACAACAAGGGTTGGGCCACCGAGGAGGAGCTGGCGGACTACTACGCCGTAGGCCAGTGTACCCCCGGTGTCATCGCTGTGAACACCGCCACCTTTGTGGGCTATAACCGGATGGGCTGGTTGGGTGGCATTGTGGCCACCCTGGGGGTGGTGTTCCCCTGCCTGGTGATTATCATGGCCATTGCCGCCTTTTTGAGTAACTTTATGCACCTGGACGTGGTGGTCCACGCCTTCAACGGGGTGCGAGCGGGTGTGGTGGCCCTTATCTTGTCCAGCGTGTTGAAGCTGCTGAAAACCTCCCTGGTGGACTGGAAAACCCGGATCATCTATGTGGTGGTGCTCCTTGCGGGCGCTGTGGGGGTGTGGGCCCCTATGCCCGGCGGAGCCCTGGGCCAGGTGCTGGGAGCTCTGTGCTCCCCGGTGTTCCTGGTGGTGGTGTCCGGCCTGGTGGGCCTGGCCATTTACCGCGAGAAGGGAGGAAAACAGGCATGAAACTTCTGCTTCTCTTCTTTGAATTTTTCAAGGTGGGCCTGTTCTCCGTGGGTGGCGGCTTGGCCACCATCCCCTTCCTCACCGACCTGGGCCAGCGCACGGGCTGGTTTACCTCGGGACAGCTGGCGGACATGATCGCTATCTCCGAGTCCACCCCCGGTCCCCTGGGGGTGAACATGTCCACCTACGTGGGCTTCCACACCGCCGGACTGCTGGGTGGCATTGTGTCCACCTTGGGTCTGGTGACCCCCTCCATTCTGGTGATTCTCCTCATTGCCCGGATTTTGAAGCAGTTCCGCCAGTCCCGGGTGGTGAACGCCATTTTCTACGGCCTGCGGGCGGCCTCGGTGGCCCTCATCACCGTGGCCCTGCTGGAAGTGGCGGTGATTGCCCTGGCCAAAGAGGGCAGCCCCCTGGGGGTGCACTGGATGGGCGTGGCCCTGGCGGCCCTAGTGTTCGTGCTCATGCGTTACACTCCAGCCAAGAAGCTGCACCCCATTGTGTTCATCGCCTTTTCTGCGGTGGTGGGCGTGATTTTTCAGATGTAATACAAACAGGGTCTGTTGCAACATCCCGTGTTGCAACAGACCCTGTTTTTTCTAGTCGGTTCAATCCTCTTCGTCATCCTCGGCGGTATGGGTGTGGCTCCCCCCC
>CABPXX010000302.1 GCA_902461475.1 uncultured Eubacteriales bacterium
GCGGTTGACCAGCGCCTCGGGCTGGAGAAGGAACAGCACCGCGCCCAGCACAATCTCCAGGCCCACCGCCTGGAGGTTGTCCCCTGGCTCCATCCACACCAAGGACACTCCCCCGGTCAAGACGTACACCAGGGCGCACACCAGCCGCCCGCGCTCCCAACAGGCCCCGGCCAGCAGGCCGGGCAGAGCGTAGAGGAGGGTGCCGTAGGGCAAGGTGCCCTGGGCGGCATCCATGGCCACCCCCGCCACCACACCGGCGGCGGCGCCCACCACCTACCTCAACGCCCCCCTTCCAGGCGGCGGTCATCACCGCCAGCACGCACAGCACCCGGCCCAGAGACACCACCCCGCCCAGCATCACCCGGGCCAGGGTCATCATCACCGTGCCACCCAGCACCAGCACCCCCGCCGTCTGGGCCGGGGTCCGGGGGCCGCTGTGGCTCTGGGTGCGCACCGTCATGGCCTGGCGGTAGCAGTACACCACCACCGCCGTGAGAGTCAGCTCGGCCAGGTAGGTGGCGGCGGTGGCTCGGTCCCACCCTATCGGGGACTGGTAGACAAATCCCACCGCCCCATTGAGAAGGGTGGCCATCAGGGGCATAAACCAGCTCTTCCGGTAGAGGCGGAACTCCCCCATGGCCAGGGCCACGGCGTACACCATCATGGAGGCGGCGATGTACCGCAGTCCGCCCACAAAGCCCAGAAAACACAAGTAGCCCAGGGAGGCGCCCAGCAGGGCGCATACCCCCTCCCAGCCCGGCCCCCACACCGCCACCAGGGCCAGAGCGAAGAAGGCATGTCCCTCTAAAAATTCCGCCCCGGTGAGGGTGGCGGTGAGCAAAAACGCAATGGCGCACTCTCCCAGTCGTGCCTTCAGCGGCATTTCCCGCCGCCCCTTCGACCAAACCCGGCCCAGTGCTCCTTCTTTCCCCGTCATAGTGAATCCCTCGCATTCGTCCAGTTTGGGCCATTATAGCCCCCAATTGTCAAGAAGGAGGTCGTAACCTGTCTTGCCCGGTGGTGCAATCTGTGGTATGATGGGTGGCATTGATGAGCAAAGGAGAACGCTTTGTGAAAATAGGCAATGTTGAACTGAACACCAAAATCGTGCTGGCTCCCATGGCGGGGGTCACCGACGTGGCCTTCCGCACCGTATGCCGGGAGCTGTCCGGCTGTTACACCGTCACCGAGATGGTCAGCGCCAAGGCCCTGTGCTATGGAGATAAAAAGACTTCCTCCCTCCTCACCCTGGGCGAGGGGGAGCACCCCTGTGCGGTCCAGATTTTCGGCAGCGACGAGGCCGCCATGGAGAAGGGCGCTGCCCTGGCCTTGGAGCAGTCCGGGGCGGATATCATCGACATCAACATGGGCTGTCCCGTGCCCAAAATCGCCGGGTCCGGGGATGGCTCCGCCCTGATGAAGGACCCGGAGAAGGCCGCCCGGGTGGCCGCCGCCGTAGTGCGGGGAGCAGCTGGAAAGCCCGTCACCGTAAAGTTCCGTCTGGGCTGGGACAAGGGCTCCATTAACTGCGTGGAGTTTGCCCGGCGCATGGAGGACGTGGGGGTGGCCGCCGTGGCCGTCCACGGCCAGCCCATGTCGTCCGCACCCGCACCCAGATGTACTCTGGCACCGCCAACTGGGACTATATCCGGGAGGTCAAGCAGGCCGTATCCATCCCGGTGGTGGCCAACGGGGACATTTTTTCCGCCAAAGACGCCGTGCGGGCCCTGTCTTACACCGGTGCGGACATGGTGATGATTGGCCGGGGCTGCTTTGGAAACCCCTGGCTGCTGGAGCAGTGCGCCGCCGCCGTGGAGGGACGGGAAGTGCCGGAGACGCCCCCCCTGGCCCAGCGCTGCGACGTGGCCGTGCGCCAATTTGAGCTGGCCATGGCCCACAAGGGAGAGCGCATCGCCTGTCTGGAGATGCGCCGCCACTACGCCTGGTACCTGAAAGGGGTTCCCTACGCCGGGTACTGGAAGGAGCAGATCTGCTTCATGTCCACGGCAGAGGATTTTTACAAGGTCACGGCAGGCATTCGCCGGGACCTGTGCTGATGGAGTAACAGATTTCCACGCAGGAGGTGAGGAATGTGGAAGAACAGGAGTGGATCAGCCAGGCCGCCCAGGGAGATACCCAGGCCTTCGCCCACCTGGTGGAACAATATGAGACGGTGGTCTACCACCAGGCCCTGCGCCTGGTGGGCAACCGGGAGGACGCCGCCGACGTGACCCAGGAGGTCTTTTGGAAGGCGTGGCGGGCCCTGCCCGCCTTCCGCAGGGAGAGCAGCTTTTCCACCTGGCTCTACCGCCTCACCGACAACGCCTGTCTGGAC
>CABPXX010000303.1 GCA_902461475.1 uncultured Eubacteriales bacterium
CTCCGGTGGTGGACACCGCCAGGTCACAGCCCAGCACCTTCCGGGCCCCATGGGCCATCTGCCGGGCCACCTCGGCACACACCGCTCCCTGCTGCTCCAGCACCTCCTGGGACACCCCCAGTACGTTTGCCTTCACCTGGTTGGTGTAGCTCACCACGCCGCCCCGGAGCACCGCCGAGGCCCCGGGCACATCGGTGACACGCTTGGCGATGAGGCCCCCGGTGCAGCTCTCGGCAGTACCCAGGGTCAGGCCCTGTTTGGCCAGCATAGGCACCACCACCTCCTCCAGGGAGGTCACATCCGCCCCGTAGACCTGGTCCCCCAGGATGGCCCGTACCTCTTGCTCCACCGGGTCAATCATGTCTTTGGCTTCCTCCACGCTCCCCGCCTTGGCGGTGATGCGCAGCTCCACCTCCCCCTCCTTGGCGTAGGGGGCCAAGGTGGGATTGGTGAGGGTGTTCATCTTGTCCCGGAGCAGCTGCTCCACCCCCGACTCGCCCAGGCCGAAAATCCGCAGGGTGCGGGAGTGAATGACCCCCTGGGTGAGTTGGGCGAGATACGGGGTCACCTCTTCCCGGAACATGGGCAGACACTCCCGGGGCGGGCCGGGGAGCATCACCACATGCACGCCATCCACGCAGAAGGCACAACCCGGAGCGGTGCCCCAGCGGTTTACCAGCACCGTGCACCCCTTTGGCAGATAGGCCTGCTGAAGGTTGTTGTCCGTCATGGTGCGCCCGGACTTGGCAAAGTAGTCTCGGATGCTCTGCTCACACTCGGGGTGAAACTCCAAAGGGAGCCCGAAGGCCCCCGCCACCACCTTCTTGGTCAGATCGTCGCAGGTGGGCCCCAGCCCCCCGGTGGTGATGAGGATGTCTGCCCGGCCTTTGGCGATCTCCACCGCCTGGGCCAGGCGGGCGGGGTTGTCCCCCACCACGGTGTGGTGGTAGACGTTGAGACCCAGCCCAGATAAGAGCTGGCTTAAATCCCGGGCGTTGGTATTTAAAATGTCGCCCAGCAGCAGCTCGGTGCCCACTGCCAGCAATTCTACACGATGTTCCATGTTGGTGCTCCCTCCTGTGGTCTTTGCTGCTATCCTATTCCTGGTTCCACCCCCTTGTCAATGCCCTGCATCTTTCTCACCTTAGCGCACCAGAAAAAAAGGCTTGCATTTTCTGGCTGTGTGGTCTATAATGGCCTCACTTGAACGAAACGAGGTTTACAGCAATGGCCCGTCTGTCTGCCCACAACTTCATGGCTTATTATGGCTTTACTCGATTTACCGGGTACGGCAAATTTGTCGTGGAGCCATGTGGCATATGAGTGAGGCTTTTGACACCCACACCCGTGGGGGCAACTGCTGACATACCGGAATGGGACGCTCATTGACGCATTGGCAGTCAATGGGCGTTTTTGCATACCGGGGACCTCTTCCCAGCCGCTGAGACAAGTAGAAAGGATGAACAACGTATGGTTATCGTGATGAAGCCCTCTGCCACACAAGATACCATCCAGGCTCTGGCCCACCAACTGGAGACAGACCACCCGGAAGTGCGGGTGAGCATCACCAAGGGCGTGGGCTGCTCCATTCTGGGCCTGGTGGGAGACACCTCCCAAATTGACCAGGACAAACTCACCATCCACCAGGACGTGGACCGGGTGATGCGGGTCCAGGAGCCATACAAGAAGGCCAACCGGAAGTTCCACCCCGAGGACAGCGCCGTGCGCATTGGGGACGCCGTCATCGGCGGCGGTGGATTCACCGTCATCGCCGGGCCCTGCTCGGTGGAGAGCCGGGAGCAGATTGTGGGGGTGGCCCAGGCGGTAAAGGCCAGCGGCGCCGCCGCCCTGCGGGGCGGCGCCTTCAAGCCCCGCACCTCCCCCTACGCCTTCCAGGGCATGGGCACTCCCGGCCTGGACTTGCTGCTGGAGGCCAAGGCGGAGACCGGGCTGCCCATCGTCACCGAGCTGATGAGCCCCAAATACTGCGAGCTCTTCGAGGAAAAGGTGGACCTGGTGCAGATTGGCGCCCGGAACATGCAGAACTTCGACCTCCTCAAAGAGGTGGGCAAGATGTCCAAGCCCATTTTGCTCAAGCGGGGCCTAGCCAACACCTACGAGGAGTGGATCATGTCGGCGGAGTACATCATGGCCGCCGGCAATGAAAACGTCATTTTGTGCGAGCGAGGGGTGCGTACCTTTGAGACCTTCACCCGCAACACCTTGGACCTGTCCGCCATCCCCGCCATCCGCCGCATGAGCCACCTGCCCATCGTGGTGGACCCCTCCCACGCCGCCGGGATGTACTGGATGGTGGAGCCCCTGGCTATGGCC
>CABPXX010000304.1 GCA_902461475.1 uncultured Eubacteriales bacterium
GGCGGGCATCCAGTCATTGGTGAGAGCCTGCCCAGAGGTCACGCCCACCGGGGTTTCCCCGGACTTAAGCCACCGCTGAGGCTGGCAGGTAAAGACCAGCTCCAGCTCGGCGGACAAATTCAAAAAGCGGGTGTCAAAGTCCAGAGGCCCGGCAAAGTAGCCCCTCCGAAAGCTGTCCGGGTGGTAGTCGTCCTCGATGCGCCGCCAGCCAGGGCGGCCCAGGAGGTAGAGCCGGGCCTGGGCGGAGTACGCCGAAAACATGGTCCTGATAAAGGCGGGGTAGGAGACAGAGATAGGTTCCATACGGTCCATGAGCTGGAGCAGCTCTCCGTGCCGCCCAGGCACGGGCTCCGTCTCCACCGCCCAGGCGGGGGCGTTGTAGCTGTTCTCACCGCTGACATAGATACCAAAGTCTTTGAGAGACTTTCCATCAATGATGAGGTTATGCATGACAATACACCGCCGCTTTCTGCTGGTATTTGGTCTCCAGTCTGGCTTCCACGATGTCCGCCAGCTTGTTGACATCCTGGCCGGGTGCGCCGTAGACGTACATGTTGATGCCGCCCACGTTGGTGGTCTTTTGCTGGCTGGTGAGGGGCTGCACCATAGCCCGGCTGCCCATCATGGTCAGCAACTCCGGCCCAGCCTCGCCCACGATAGCGGAGCCCCGGGAGAGCACGCCGCCCTTAGCCATGTAGGGGATTTTTCCAATCGTGCCGATGTTGATGCCAAAGGACTTCCCACCAAAGCCTGGCACCCAGTCCGGGACATCAACCCGGATTCGATTGAGTCCACGGATGAGGGTGTTGATCCCGCCAATGGCACCATTGAGGATGCCGATGACCATATTGATGGGAGCCTTGGCCAGAGCCACTAGGCCGTCAAAGATACCGCCAAAGATCTTTTGGACACCCTTCCACGCCCGCTCCCAGTCGCCTGTGAATACACCACGGATAAAGTCAATCACGCCGTCAAAGATACGCTTGACGGCATCCCAGATACTTTTTACGTTTACAAAAAAGGCGTTGAGCACATCACCCAGGCCAGGGCCGAAGATTCTTGTCCAGTCTGTCAGGAAGATGCCTTGGAGGAAGTCATCCACCTTCTGGAGAATGGCCTGGATCTCATCGCCCTTGGTGGCGATGAGAGCCACAAAGGCAATGATGGCAAGTGTCAGGATGCCGATGGGGCCGGTCAGAAATGTAATGGCACCAGCCAAGGCCGTGGATGCCGCCGTGCCAGTAGTTGCCGCCCCTGTGTATAGGGCTATCGCTCCACTCACCGTCGTCCATGCGGTGGTTGCCGCTCCCACCACCGTGGAAATGCCAGTGATCACGCCAGCCAGCGGGCTGATGGCAGCCAGCAACGCCAGGGCGGTGACGATCAGAGTCTGGGTTTGGCTGTCCAATCCGGTGAACCAGTCGATCAACTCCGTCACTTTCTCGATAACGGTGGTGGCAAAGGGCAGGATCTGCTCTGCCAGGGCCGCAGTGCTCTCCTGCAAGGCCAGATTGGCCTCCTGATTGGCCAGCATCTCCTCGTTGTTTTTGGCCCATGCGTTATAGCTCTCCACGAGCCCAGTCTGGGCCAGGGTGGTGAGCACCAGGTTTTGCTGCTCCGCTGCGCTGGAGCACTCCCCCAGAGCCGTGGAGAAATTCTCCGCCCCCACGCCCAGGCGGTCCAGCAGCTCCCCAAATTGCCCAGTAGCCGCCCCAGTAGCCAGAGTCTCCTGGAGACTGTCCGCCAGGCTCTCAATCTTGAGGGTATCAGGGAAACGCTGTGCAGCGCCTGCCAGCCCCTCCACCGCCTTTTGGAGATTACTCTCCGTAAATCCAGCCATCAAGAGGTTGGAGGTCGCCTCAATGGCACTGTCTGTCTCCCCGGACTGGACAGCAAAGAGCCGATAGGCCTCTCGGGCAGCGTCAATGCCAACCCCAGCATCACGGGCATTGGCATCCAGCTTGGACAGGTCAGAGCGCAGCTCCTGGGTGGCCGGGATGGTGGCCGCTGCGGCCGTGGCCAGCCCCGCCACCGCCGCAGTCACCGGCGCAAAGGCCTGCTGCACACTGGCAGCCCCGCTCTTGACGGACTGCGCCGCATCACCAATGCGATCCACCGCCGTGGTACTATCATTTGCTTGGGCCTCCAGGCGCTGCAAGGCCTGCTCCGTGGCCACAATCTCCCGTTGCAGAGCGTCATATTGCTGCTGGGAGACCTCGCCCCGCTTAAACTGCTCCTGCACCTGCTTCTCAGCGGTCTTGAGCGTGTCCAACTTGGACTTGGTCTCCCCCACGGCATCCGCCAGAAGCCGCTGCTTC
>CABPXX010000305.1 GCA_902461475.1 uncultured Eubacteriales bacterium
CGATGCACATGTCCCCGAAAAAAACGGATTTTAATTTATTTTCCCGCCAGCAGGCGGGAAAACTCTGCCGAGGGCTTTCTTAAATGCGAAATGGTCAGAATTTCTTAACTTAACCTGTAAAGGAGGTTTTTGAGTGCCATGCCTGGTGAACCCGTTCTAATCTCTCTGTTTGTCCTGTTCGCCCTGTCCATTCTCTCCGACAAGCTTCTCTCCCGCTACCTGTACATGACCGCCGGACTCAAGCCTGTGGACGCCCAGATGTACCTGTGGACCCGGACAGAGGACAATCACATGCACCGCAACCGTGACCGTCATGACCAGCTCTGGGCCTGGATGGAACGCCGCTCGGGCTACGCCAAAGAGTTTTACACCATGTCCCGCTACTGCTCCCTCACCAACCTGCCCATCAAGCTTTATTTTGTGGGCGTGATGGTGATTTTCGCCACTCGCCTCTACCAATATACCTGGGCCTTGGGTGCAGCTATGCTGGTCCTGTGGGCCATATTCACCCTGTTGGGGTTCCGGTACGGCAAGTACATCCAGGCGGAGACCGCCGACTTCTTTGACAGCTCCCGCTACAAGCCCTACCGCCCCAAGCGGGAAAGCGACGAGGAGGAAGCGGGCACCCCGGAGGAGCCCTACGAGGAGATTCCCTACGCCGGGCCCTTTGAGGCCGCCGAGCCGGAGGTGGCCCAGCGCCGCCGCTTCCGCCGGGGCTACACCCAGAAGCTCTTTGTGGTGGCTGTGGTGCTGGTGTTCCTGGTCCTCCCCATGCTGTCCTCCAAGTTCCTCCCATCCACCTCCACCCCGGAGGCCACCACCCAGCCCCAGACCTCCCAGTCCCCGGTGGAATCCTCCTATCCTCCCCTCTTCTCGGGCACCGACTCCGTGGCCGCTCTCTACAACCGTTTGGAAGAGTTGGGCTATCACCCTGCCATGGCGGTGGGGCAGCTGTCCGACACCTATCCGGGGATGGACGTGGTGGACGGTCTGCTGATGGACGAGTTTGAGATACACTTGGAGTACCTCCAGCTGTCCAACCAGGACCGCGCCCAGCAGCTATACCAGAGTCTGAAAAGTCAGATCGTGGAACAACATGTGGAGAATCCCCAAATCACCCAGGAAGACCGGGACGGTATTACCCTCTATGCCCAGGAAACCGGGGATGGATACACCGCTGTGATACAAAACGAGGACTTCGTGCTCTACACGTACTGCTCGCTGGACAACACCACCTGGATGAAGTGGTTTCTCAATGATTTGGGGTATCTGAGCGACTATTAAGGGGGTTCTGTTATGGATATCACCCTGTTTGTCATCAACACCGTCATCTGCGCCATATTCTGGCTGTTGAGCCGGTTCTGCTGCGCTTGGATTGGGCGGCTATCGGAGGCCTCCGCCGGGCAGACCCTCCGGGATGTGGAGGCCCACATCAGCCAGGCCCCCGGAGAGAAACTCTTCCCCTGGCTCATGGACATCTCCCCCCGGCCCCGGCTCACCGCCCTGTTTCACTACCTGTTCCGCGGCCTCACCTCCCTGCCCCTCTTGGGCATGGTCTTTGGGGTCACCCTCCTCTTTGTCCCCGCCTGGGAGGTGTACGCCCGGTACCTCATCAACACCATGTTTGTGCTCTATATGGCCCTCTTCGTCCTGGGTCTGGCGCTCTTTGACCCCCTGCACTACCGCTGGACGGGGAAATACCGGTAGAAAGGAATGTTTGCATGAACCTTGTCTCCTATCTGGTGCTTAACTTCGTGGTCCTGCTGGTGGTGGGCCCCATCAGCGTGTCCTTTACCAAATATCTGTATCTGGCCGCTGGGGTCACCCCCAGCCAGGTCCAGACGGCCTATTTCCCCAACGGCCGCCGGGGACTGGTCCTGTGGCTGGAGGACCGGGCGGGCTACTCCCGGCAGTTTCGCACCATGCTCCGCCTGACCCAGGGGGTGGCGGCCCCCTGGGCGGTGTCTCCCGTGGTGGCCATTGTGCTGTGGCTGCTCCACCTGTAGGAGTACCTCTGGGTGGTGGCGGTGGTGGCCGGGGTGTTGACCGTGGCTCTGCTGCTGGCCACCTGGCTCTATGGCCGACGCATCCAGACAGATACCCGAGCGTATTTTGCAGGCTATGGCCCCCACCCGTACATTCAGCAGGCCCAGCGGGAGGGGCGCAAGCCCAAAAAGTCCCGCTCTCCCGTCCGTGGTCCCCGGCTGGGTGGGGAAGATCGCAGCGTTTTTTCCGATCTGGCCCTGGTTCTCGTCCCCATCCTCGCCATGTTTTTGTTCTCTTTGGTCCTCATGACCATGCAGTAAACGGCC
>CABPXX010000306.1 GCA_902461475.1 uncultured Eubacteriales bacterium
ACAGGCTCACATTGGAGCTCCACCCCATCACCATGAGGTTAATGGTATACAGCCCCGTGTTGGTGACGATGCCCGCCAAAATGGAGGGCACTCCCAGGCGAGTCTGCAAAAAGGCGGTGACAAACCCGGCACAAGCGCCGGCCACCATGGCCGCGGGGATGGCCAAAACGGGGTGGCCTGCGGCGGTCACCGTCACCGACACCGCCGCCCCCAGCACAAAGGCCCCGTCGGTGGTCAGGTCGGCAATGTCCAGAATGCGGTAGCTCAAAAATAGTGCCATGGCCACCAGCGCATACAAAAAGCCCAGCTCCAGGGCCGTCTGCACAATATACAGCAATTCCTTCACGCTCCTTTGCCCCGTCCGGTACCTATGTGCCGGACGGGGCATGTTTTCTTATTCCTTGGTGGTGGTCACTTCCACCACTTCACCCAGCTGGCTAAACACCTGGGGGTCAATGCCCAGGGCCTTGGCGGTCTCGGTGTTCACGGTAATGAGGCCGCCGTCCATGTAGTACACATCCTCCATGCCGTCCATACCCTCCGTGATGGCTTGGTAGGCCAGGTCTGCGGTGCGGGTGCCCAGATCGGTATAGTTGACGCCGCAGGTAGCAAAGGCGCCGTTTCTCACGAAGGAGTCCGCCCCGGTGTAGTGGGGAATTTTGGCCTGGGCCAGCTGCTCATAGATGGCCAGCTCGGCGGACATGATCACGTTATCGGTGGGGGTAAAGATAGCATCCACACCACCGGCCACCAGAGCGGAAGCAGCAGTAATCACCTCGTCATTGGTATTGCCCGTCTGTTCCACATAGGAAATTCCCTTGCTGTCCAAGTACTCCTTGGCCTCCTGGATGGGAGTGGCGGAGTTGGGCTCGGACAGGGAGTACAGCAGTCCCACCTTCTTCATATCGGGGTTTTGGGTGAGCATCATATCCAGAATGACGCTGGTCTCCAGGGCGTCGCTGGTGCCGGTGACATAGTCCAGCCCGGTGAGCTCTGCGGTCTTGGGGTCCGATACTGCGGCGTACACCACAGGGGTCTGGGTGTCCTGGGCACACAGGGCCATCACCTGAGCGGCGGTGCTGGCAATGGGGATAATGGCGTCCACCCCGTCCACAATGGCCTGGTCTCCCAGCTGCTTGAGTACGGACTGGTCGTTCTGGCCGGAGTACACCTCATATTCAATGGTTACATTTTTTTCCTGGGCAATGGAGTCCAGCTGAGTGGTGATTGCTTTGGCGATCTCATCCAGAGAGGCATGGTCCATCTGCTTGACCACAGCCACCTTGTAGGTGTCGTCCTTCCCATCCTTGCCCGCTCCACAGGCACACAAGGTCAGCAGCATGGTGCCCGCTACGGCACAAGCGGCAAATCGACGGATGATCTGATTGTTTTTCATGGTGTTTTCCTCCATTTTTTGAATTTGGGCGGCAGATGTTTTTCCGCTTTGCCAGGGCCGAAAAATGAAAAAAGCCTCTGCCCCACATGGGACAAAAGCTCAGCTTCTGCGATACCACCCAAATTGACGCCAAACGACGCCCACTCGCTTACGCATACCATCATATGCGCCCCTTCTGATAACGGGTGGGGTACCCGTCAGTCCCTACTTGGTCGCCCGTTCGGTCTGCCCTCCGAAGTCCATTCTCCTAGCTGCTCCCCGCCCCGCTCTCACCGTCCGGGACTCTCTGAAGGTTCGCCACACTGGATACTACTCTCCGTCAATGGTTTGCTGTATTGAAGTTGTTGTGGCCATTATACGCACCCGCTCCCCACTTGTCAACCCCTTTCAGAGAAAACTTTTTAGCACACTAATGTGTCATACTTTTTGAGAGGGACATGCAAGCCCCTCAGACGACACGCATACCCTTTTCTCACGAGGGAGGGACTGCCATGTTTCGCATCTTAAAAAAACAAATTCTCCGGGATTCCGTCATCCTCATCGCGCTGCTCACCGCCGCCCTGGCATTGGTGACCGCCCCCACCCAGGCTATGACAGGGGCGAAAAATGGGCTAACCCTGTGCTGCAACGTCATCATCCCCTCCCTCTTTCCATTTTTTGTGCTCTCCTCCCTGGCGGTGGATCTGGGGCTGGCCGCCTATCTGGGGCGGCTGCTGGAGGGGGTCATGCGCCCCCTGTTCCGGGTCAGCGGCTGCTGCGCTATGGCTGTAGTGCTGGGCTTTGTGGGCGGCTACCCCCTGGGAGCCAAAACCGCCCTGGAGCTGTACCGCCAAGGTCTGTGTACCAAAACAGAGACCGAGCGGCTCCTGGCCTTCTGCAACCACACCGGGGCCGCCAAAGAAGATG
>CABPXX010000307.1 GCA_902461475.1 uncultured Eubacteriales bacterium
ATTAAGACCTTGGGCGACATCTTTGTGCCCATTATCCCCGCCATTGTGGCTTCCGGCTTCCTGATGGGCATCATGGAGTCGCTGAAGTTCATGACCAACAACGGATTCTTGGCTCTGGACACCAGCAGCTCTCTGTTTGTGTTTGCCGATCTGTTTTCCAACGTGGCTTACACCTTCCTGCCCATTCTCATCGCCTTCTCCGCAGCCAAGGTCTTTGGCGGCAACCCCTTCCTGGGTGCGGTCATCGGCATGATTATGCTCCACCCCAACCTGCAAAATGCCTGGACCGTGGCTACGGAAGGCGTGCAAACCTATCAGGAAGTGTTCTTCGGCCTGTATAAGGTACCCCTGGTGGGCTATCAGGGCCACGTGATTCCCGTGATTATCGCTGTGTGGCTGATGTGTACCATTGAAAAGAAGCTACACAAAGTCGTACCCCCCATGTTTGACCTCTTTGTCACCCCGCTGGTGAGCGTGTTTGTCACCGGCTACCTGACTCTGGCCGCCATCGGCCCCGTGTTCACCACCGTGGAGAACTTCGTCATTAACGGCGTGCAGTGGCTCATCGCCATTCCCTTTGGCATCGGCTCCTTCGTCATGGGCGGCCTGTATGCCACCACCGTGGTCTCCGGCATCCACCACATGTACACCATCATCGATCTGGGGCAGTTGGGCCAGTATGGCCTGACCTTCTGGCTGCCCCTGGCCTCGGCGGCCAACGTGGCCCAGGGCGGTGCTGCTCTGGCGGTTGCCCTGAAGACCCGCAACAAGAAACTCAAGTCCATGGCCCTGCCCGCCTCTCTGTCGGCATTCATGGGCATTACGGAACCTGCCATCTTCGGCGTAAACCTCCGCTTCTTGCGGCCCTTCATTGCCGGGTCCATCGGCGGCGCGTGGGGGCGCCCCTTCACCCCCCCACGCCTGGAAGGCGGCGCTTGCGGCGCTCTGTACGCCTCCATCGTGGGGCTGGGTGCCACCGGCACCGGCGTCACCGGTATCTTCGGCGTGCTGCTCCACCTGCACCGCCCGGTTCAGTACCTTATCACCATCGGCATTGCCACAGGCGTGGCCTTCGTCCTATCCTGGATTTTCGGCATCAAGGAAGAGGAACCTGACGCCCAGCCGGAACAGGCTGTGGAGCAGGCTCCTGCCTCCGCCCAGCTGGCGGCGGGCCAGGGAGAAGACGCAGTCTGAGCCCTCCCTCTTCCAGGCGCCTCTGGGAAGATTCCCTGGGGCGCCTGGATTTTTGGAAACCGACAACGATAAGCGCTGAATGAGGAGGACCACAATACCATGAGTAATGCATTGCAGCGGGATTTGGAGCGGCTGGTGGCCCGGGTGGAACGGGAAGCCGGACCCCAGGCGGCCGCAGACCCCTTCCGCCAGATCTTTCACCTGATGCCCCCGGTGGGGTGGCTCAACGACCCCAACGGCCTGTGCCGATGCGGGGACTGGTACCACGTGTTTTATCAGTACGGGCCCTTTGACGTCACCGGAGGGGTGAAGCACTGGGGCCACTATCGCAGCCGGGACCTGCTCCACTGGGAGGCTCTGCCCGTCATGCTCTACCCGGACCAGCCCTGGGACATCCACGGGGTGTACTCTGGCTCCGCTCTGGTGGAGGACGGAACGCTGTATCTCTACTACACCGGCAACGTGAAACACGCCGGAGATTACGACTACATCAAGGCCGGGCGGGGCCACAACACCGCCCTGGCTGTGTCCAAAGACGGGGTGACGGTGGAGTCCAACACCCTGTTGATGGAGAATAAAGACTACCCCGACGGCCTGACCTGCCACGTCCGGGACCCCAAGGTGTGGGCCCAGGACGGGAAATACTACATGGTCCAGGGGGCACGCACCCTGGACGACAACGGCCAGCTGTTGGTGTTTGAGTCCACGGACAAGTTCAACTGGACCTTTCTCCAGGCCCTGAAGACCCCCCACCACTTCGGCTACATGTGGGAGTGCCCCGACCTGTTCTGTGTGGACGGGCAGTGGTTCCTGGTGTGCTCGCCCCAGGGGGTGCCCCATGAGGAGACCCGGTTCCAGAACGTGTATTCCTGCGGCTATTTCCCCCTCCACGGGGACTTCCGGGGGGAGTATTCCCTGGGCGAGTTCGTGGAGATGGACCTGGGCTTTGACTTCTATGCCCCCCAGACCTTCCAGGACGGGGACCGCCGCCTGATGTTCGGCTGGATGGGTATGCCCGACGCCGACTACACCAACCCCACCACCAAGCGCGGATGGCAGCACTGCCTCACTGTGCCCTGTGAGCTGCGGCGG
>CABPXX010000308.1 GCA_902461475.1 uncultured Eubacteriales bacterium
GCTCTACCCCGACGAGCGGCGCAACATCAACGGCTCCGCCATCAACCCCGTCAGCCGCCAGTATCCCCGCAGCTGCATCTACACCGGCGTGTCCGCCATCGACGGCACGTCTACCCTGATTCGTGGCCAGAAGCTGCCCATCTTCTCCGGCGCTGGTATGGCTCACAACGAGCTGGCCGCCCAGATGGTACGCCAGGCCCACGTGGCCGGAGACGACGGGGAGTTCGCCATCGTCTTTGCCGCCATGGGCGCGAAAAACGACGTGGCCGAGTTCTTCCGCCGCAACTTTGAGGAGTCCGGGGCTCTGCCCCGGGTGGCCATGTTCCTGAACCTGGCCTCCGACCCCATCATTGAGCGTATCCTCACCCCCCGCTGCGCCCTCACCGCCGCCGAGTATCTGGCCTTCAACCACGGCTATCACGTGCTGGTGGTGATGACCGACATGACCTCCTACTGTGAGGCCGTCCGTGAGTTCTCCTCCTCCAAGGGTGAGATTCCCTCCCGAAAGGGATTCCCCGCCTACCTGTACTCCGATTTGGCCTCCCTGTACGAGCGGGCGGGCATGATCGTGGGCAAGAAGGGCTCGGTGACCCAGGTACCCATCCTCACCATGCCCAACGACGACATCACCCACCCCATCCCCGACCTGACGGGCTACATCACAGAGGGCCAGATCGTGCTGGACCGGAACATGGACCAGTCCGGGGTCTATCCCCCCATCAACATCCTGTCCTCTCTGTCCCGTCTGATGAAGGACGGCATCGGCGAGGGCTACACCCGGGCCGACCACCCCGCCCTGTCCAACCAGCTGTTTGCCTCCTACTCCAAGGTGCAGGACGCCCGCAGCCTGGCCTCGGTCATTGGCGAGGATGAGCTGTCCCCCCTGGACCAGCAGTACCTGCGCTTTGGCCGTGCCTTCGAGCAGTACTTTGTCCGCCAGGGCCAGCAGGAGGACCGCACCCTGGAGCAGACCCTGGAGCTTGGCTGGGCCCTGCTGTCCATCCTGCCCAAAGGCGAGCTGGACCGCATCAGCGACAAGGAGCTGGAAGAGCACTACAAGGAAGGGGCCTTCGAGTCCCTGGGCGAGCTGTAATGGGACACGTGACGGAAAGGGGGTGGCCCAATGGCTGCCATTCTGCCCACCAAGGGTAACCTCATGGCCGCCAAGCGCTCCCGGGCGCTGGCAACCACCGGCTATGAGCTGATGGACCGGAAGCGGAACATTCTGGTCCGTGAAATGATGACACTGATGGAGGACGCCTCCCGCATCCAGCGGGAGATCGACCAGGTCTTCCAGTCCGCCTATATCGCCCTGGCCAAGGCAAACATCGAGCTGGGCCTGTGCGACCGCATCGCGGAGGGCGTGGAGCCGGACAACAGTCTGGACGTGCGCTGGCGCTCGGTGATGGGGGTGGAGCTGCCCCACATCCCGGACAACACCCCGCCACTGAGCCCCACCTATGGCTTTGCCTATACGTCCCCCGCCTTCGACCAGGCCTACATCCAGTTTGCCAAGGTCAAGGATTTGACCCGGCGTATGGCGGAGGTGGAGATCTCCATCTACCGCCTGGCCCAGGCCATCAAGAAGGCCCAGAAGCGGGCCAACGCCCTGAAAAACATTGTCATCCCCGACCTGGACAACACCATTCGCTTCATCACCGAGGCGTTGGAGGAAAAGGAACGGGAAGAGTTTGTGCGCCTGAAGGTCATCAAGCGCCAGACGGGCAAATAACCGATACAAAAATACACCTGAGACTCGTGGGTGAGTCTCAGGTGTATTTTTCTGCTTATTCGCTTCGGATGGTGTCCTGATTGGTGTTCTGGATGCCGTTTTCGTCCTGGGTGACGGTGATGGCATAGTCGTGAATCTCCCACAGGGAGGCGGCAGCTGGGATGGACAGATTCAGAGACAGGTGGACCACATTCCCTTCCAGGGTGATGCCGTCCTCCTCCCGGTAGACGGTGTAGGAGTCTTGGGCCAGCTCCAACTGCTGGGTTACTCCGTTGTCACCCAGCAGGAACAGGGTGGAGGAAAATACACCCCGCGTTGCCCGCCCAGGGGGAGCGGGGGGGGGGGGGAGCCACTCTCGGTGTCTTTGGCGATGACAGCCGCATGGATGGGGGCGGTGTCCGGGCTGCCCACGGCGTAGTCCAGCAGCTCATAGCCGGGGTGATCCTGGGCGAAGGTCTCCACAAAGGCCTCCGCCTCCTCCTCGTAGGGGTTGGGCGTGGGGGCCACCGTGGGGGTGGGCGTAGGGGTACGGGTGGGAG
>CABPXX010000309.1 GCA_902461475.1 uncultured Eubacteriales bacterium
GCCATCAACTACGGTTACTACCGCTATCAGCCCGCTGTGATGCTCATTGCTGTGGTGCTCATTGTGGTTCTGGTGCAGATTTTCCAGTCCCTGGGCACCCACTTTTCGGTGTCTCTGGACCGGCGGATCACCAACAAGCGAGCCAGGTCCGCACGGAAAACTCACCGGGGCGAGAAGGCCGGGCCCCAATAAGTTGTATAAAACCGAGAGAGCATGGGGCTCTCTCGGTTCTGCTTTTGTGCAATCTGTTGGTTGACTTTTTCCCAGCGGGTGGATATACTTTTTCCAGTAAAACAAAATACAGTTTCACAAAGGCAATGAAGAGAAGAGTAGGCGTGAAGATACGGCACAGAGAGCCCGGGTAGCTGCAAACGGGTACGGAAGGTCACGGTGAACATGGTCTCGGAGCTGCGCACCGACTGCAAGGGCCCTTGCATAGGCTGCGACGGGAGTGCCCGTCATCGCACAGGAGTATCGGATGGTAGTAGCTGACCCTCCCGCACTCTCTAAGGCGACTTCCCGTGAGGGGGTCGTGAACCAAGGTGGTACCACGAAGCGAAGGCTCTCGTCCTTGACAGAATTGGATTTCTGTTAAGGGCGTTTTTGTTTTATGTATCGAAAAAGGAGAGGTTTTTATGAAAAAGAAGATTTTAGCTCTGACCCTGGCCTGTGCGGCCACTCTGTCCCTGCTGGCTGGCTGTGGCTCCAAGACCAGCGATGCCAAAGTGATCACCGTGGGTGCGTCTCCTGCTCCCCACGCCGAAATCCTGGAGGTGGCCAAGGAGGTGCTGGCCGAACAGGGCTACACCCTGGAGATTCAGACCTACAACGACTACATTGTCCCCAATCAGGCGGTGGAGTCCGGCGAGAATGACGCCAACTACTTCCAGCACATTACCTACATGAACAACTTCAACGAGAAAAACGGCACCCATCTGGTGAGTGTGGCCGAGATCCACTATGAGCCCTTTGGCATTTATGCTGGCAAGTGCAGCGATTTGGCTGACCTGCCCGACGGGGCCCAGATTGGCATTCCCAATGACCCCACCAACGGCGGCCGCGCACTGCTGCTGCTCCAGGAGCAGGGCCTGATTACTCTGGCTGACAACGTGGGTCTAGAGCCTACCAAGCTGGACATTGTGGAGAATCCCCACAACTACCAGATTGAGGAGATCGAAGCCGCTCAGCTGCCCCGCTCTCTCGGCAGCCTGGACGTTGCCGTCATCAATGGCAACTATGCCATTGATGGTGGTTTGAAGGTTTCTGATGCTCTGGCTGTGGAGTCCTCCCAGGGTACTGCCGCTGAGGCCTATGCCAACGTGGTGGCGGTGAAGGAGGGCCACGAGAACGACGAGGGCATCCAGGCCCTAGTCAACGCTCTGAAGTCCGATGAGGTCAAGCAGTACATCGAGGAGAACTATGACGGCGCTGTGGTGCCCCTGTTCTAAGACCCTTACCCCTGGAACTTCTGTACTAGGCTGTCCCACCACTCCAGCACCTTGAAGCGCAGGACGTATTCCCCGTCCTGGCCGGAGATGAGGGAGATCTGGTCCTCACTGAGTACCCCGGAGGCGGAGGTCTCCACGCTCTCCTCACTCACTGACCCCACGCACAGAGGAGGGTACACCACGCACCACCAGTTGTGGCCCACCCCATCCCCCAGAATCACCTGGAGGGAGCGGTAGGTCCCGGCGGGCAGCGCGAAGTCGGTGTACTCCCGGGTGGGAAACCACACGTCCTGGATGGACACGGTGATGGGATAGTCCATTCCCGCCTCACGGAGCACCTGTGCCCCCGCCTGGGCCAGTTCTTCCAGGTGGGGCTCCAGGGCCTGCTGGGCCTCTGCCTGGCCCTGCACCCCATCCAGATAGGGGGTGGCGGCGGAGAGAATGGCGTCCCGTACCTGGAGCTTCACCGCCTGATCGGCGTCGCTGTCGGAGTTTGCCACCACGTGGAGGCGCAGCACTTCGTCGGCCAGAGCGCTCTGGGTCACACTGGCCCACATGCCGATGGTGAGGAGAATGGCGAAGGCCATGAGGAGAGCCGCTTCCCAGCGGTACAAACGATGGGTATACATGAAAAACACCGTCCTCAGTAAGAGATTGAAGTCTCTTACAGTATGGACGGTGTTTTTTTGGTTTAGTCCAAAAAATGCAAGCATTTTTTGGAGGGGGCAGCCCGCTGCATGCATCCTTGGGTCAAAGGGCGACCCAAGGCCACACTGGCGGGCTGAGAAG
>CABPXX010000310.1 GCA_902461475.1 uncultured Eubacteriales bacterium
GTTTAAACAAGCGAGCTTCTCGCCCCGCTCCGCCGCACGGCGTTGTCCTGGAACCGCAAGATGCTGGGCACGTGTCGAGACTGGGTGTACTCAAACATCACACCCTGGCTGTTGTACACCTGGTTGCTCACTACCGCCACGCAGTTGTACTCCCCCAGGTCCAGCCAGTTCTTGTCCGCTCCGGTGACCGGCTCCACGGTGATGGTACGCTTGCTGGTGACGATCACCATACCCAGCTCCTCCTCCAAGTAGCGGTACAGAGAGCCCTGGGCGATCTCCTCCGTCAAATCCGGCATACAGTCCACCCGGAGATAGCTATGGTTTAAAATGATGGGCTTCCCGTCCATCTCATGGACACGGCTGAGGGAAAATAGCTCCATCCCCACCGAAAACCCGGTTTGCAGGGAAATATTCACCCCCGCCACACACCGCTCCAGCTCCACCACCCGGGTGGCGGTGTGCTGTCCCGTGCGCTGGGCGGTCTCCCGGAAGGACTCAATGGTGCCCATGGTATAGGACGAGCGCTCAATGGGCTGAAAAATATTGAAAACGCCCTTGCCCTGGCTGGTCTGCACATATCCGTCCCGGACCAGCTCGAAAATGGCCCGGCGCACCGTGTTGCGGGAACAGGAAAACTCCCCGATAAGGGTATTTTCCGACGGCAGCAGCCGCCCCACCGGGTACACCCCAGACTCAATGCGGGATTTCAGGGCGGCATAAATTTGGGTAAACTTTTCTCGCGGCATATTCCTTCCACCTTGTCAAAACAGGCTCTATCTTTTTAAGATACTATATCCCCTCTACCTTGTCAACGTCCCCTACCTCGCCCCCGCTGAATTGTACACATGCCTAAAAATTGGGAGGAATGTTTATCACCTTTGTCAAGTTGACTCGTTTAAACAAGTTGTGTATCGCTAATATCAACAGAGACACAGGGAGCTGGAACCCGGAACAAACGAGGCTTCCGTGCAGAAACGAAGGAGGATGGGCATATGTCCAAGTATCAACGAGACGTAGAGGCGCTGCTGCCTCTCATCGGCGGACGGGAAAACATCCAGGCCGTCTCCCACTGCATGACCCGGATGCGGTTCGTGCTGGCCGACCCCAACAAGGCAGACGTGGCCGAAATTGAGAAAATCCCCGCCGTAAAAGGCACCTTCACCCAGGCCGGACAGTTTCAGGTGATCATCGGCAATGACGTGGCGGTATTCTACAAGGAGTTCACCGCCTACGCCGGAGTAGAAGGGGTGAGCAAAGACGCCGTGAAGGCCGCCGCCAAGTCCAACCAGTCCCTCATTCAGCGTGCGGTGGGCACTCTGGGCGAGATCTTCGCCCCCATCATTCCCGCCCTCATCTGCGGCGGTCTGATTTTGGGCTTCCGCAACATCATCGGTGAAATTAACTTCTTTGCCGACGGCACCATGAGTCTGGCGGATACCTCCCAGTTCTGGTCCGGGGTGTACAGCTTCCTGTGGCTCATTGGCGAGGCCATCTTCCACATGCTCCCCGTGGGCATCTGCTGGTCCATCTCCAAGAAGATGGGTACCACCCAGATTCTCGGCATCATCCTGGGCTTGACTCTGGTCTCTCCCCAGCTGCTCAATGGCTTCTCGGTGGCCACCGCCACAGAAATCCCCGTCTGGGACTTTGGCTTTGCCCAGGTACAGATGATTGGCTATCAGGGCCAGGTCATCGCCGCCATGATGGCTGGGTTTGTGCTGGTCTATCTGGAAAAGGGCTTGAAAAAGATCTGTCCGGAAGTCATTAGCATGATCGTGGTGCCCTTCTTCTCCCTGGTGCCTGCGGTCATCATCGCCCACACCATTGTGGCCCCCATCGGCTGGGCCATTGGCGACGCCATCGCCTCGGTGGTCTACGCCGGCCTCACCTCTTCCGTGCGCTGGCTGTTTGCCGCCGTGTTCGGCCTGTTCTATGCCCCCATTGTTATGACCGGTCTGCACCACATGACCAACGCCATCGACACCCAACTGTGAACCTGTACGGCGGCACCATCCTGTGGCCCATGATCGCCCTGTCCAACATCGCCCAGGGCTCTGCGGTACTGGGTATGGCGTGCAAAAGAAGAATGAGCGAGCCCAGCAGGTGAACATCCCCGCTTGCATCTCTTGCTACCTGGGTGTCACCGAGCCCGCCCTGTTCGGCGTGAACATGAAGTACGGCTTCCCCCTGGTGTGCGGCATGATCGGCTCTGGCCT
>CABPXX010000311.1 GCA_902461475.1 uncultured Eubacteriales bacterium
GGTGACCCAGACCCGGGGGGGGCGCTTCCCGGCGGAGCCTGCCATGAGCAGCACGCTGGCCAGGGCGGGGCCCACGCAGGGGGTCCAGGCAAAGGAGAAGGTGAAGCCGAACACCAGAGCTACCAGAGGGCTCATGGCCAGCTTTTGCAGGGGGAAGCGGATGCGCCGGTCCTGCTCCAACGCCATGGGGCGAAAGACCCCCAGCTGGAACAGACCAAAGGCGATGATGAGAATGCCGCCCACCTGGATGATGATCTTCTGATACTGGTGCAGGGCCTGACCCAGAGCGGTCATGCCCAGGGCCAGCAGGAAGAAGGCGGCGGAAATGCCGATGACAAAGAACAAGGTGTTCACCAGGGTTTTCACCCTTGAGGTCTGGGCCCCCTGGGCGTCTCCCATGCTGCCGGACAGATAGCCCAGATACAGGGGGAGGAGAGGGAGCACGCAGGGAGAGAAAAAGCTTAGAATGCCCTGGACAAAGACGGTGACCAGGGAGACGGACACGGAAAGGTCAAATCCAGACATACATACCTTCCTTCAAACGAGAATTTAGCTGTTTTCGCCGTCCACCAGCATCAGACAGCCATCCTTATCATATTTCAAAAGCTGAATGTCCATGCGGGTGTTGCGGGCAATGTCCCGCATCCGCACCGCCTCGGTCACTGAGGCCACCAGGGTGTAGGCCACGCCATGGCGCTTGGCTCGGCCGGTACGGCCCACCCGGTGGACGTAGTTTTCCTGCTCGTCGGGCACGTCGTAGTTAAACACCACGTCCACGTCGTCAATGTCCAGGCCACGGGCGGCCACGTCGGTGGCCACCAGCACCCGCAGCTGTCCGGCCTTGAACTGCTGGAGGGTCTTCTCCCGCACCCGCTGCTGGATGTCGCCGTGGATGGCCTTGCAGGAGATGCCACGCATGGACAGCAGGCCCGCCAGGCGGTCGGTCATGTTCTTGGTGTTGCAGAAGGCGATGGCACGCTCATACTCCCCGCCCTCCAGCAGGGCGATGAGAGTCTCCAATTTCTGTTCCCGGCCCTCCAAATCAATCCGATATTGCTGAATATCCGGGCGGTTCTCCTCCACGGGACGCACCGTGATCTCCACCGGGTCCCGCTGGTACACCCAGGAGATGTCCATGACCTCCCGGCTGATGGTGGCGGAGAAGAGCCCCAGGTTTTTCCGGTTGGGAATTTTGTCCAGGATGCGGGTCACGTCCTGGATAAAGCCCATGTCCAGCATCCGGTCGGCCTCGTCCAGCACCACGGTCTGCACCCCGTCCAGGCGCACGGTGCGCCGCTTCATGTGGTCCATCAGGCGGCCGGGGGTGGCCACCACGATCTGGGGCCGATTTTTCAGCTGGGTCATCTGCTTATCAATGGGCTGGCCGCCGTACAGGCACACAATGCGCACTCCTTCCCGGAAGGCGCACAGGTCCCGCAGCTCGTCCCGAATCTGCACCGCCAGCTCCCGGGTGGGGGCCAAAATCAGGCCCTGCACCTGGTCGGACTCCGGGTCCACATGCTCCACCATGGGGATGCCAAAGGCGTAGGTCTTGCCAGTGCCGGTGGGGGCCTTGGCCACCACGTCCCGCCACTGCATGAAGTAGGGAATGGCGCCGCCCTGGATGGCGGTGGCCTGGGTGAAGCCCTTTTTGTCCAGGGCCTTCATAATGGCCTCGGACAGGTTCATATCTTTGTAAAAGTAGGTATCTTGTACCACAACTCCATCAATTTCCATGGTATAGGTCCTTTCTATCTCGTACAATTATAGTCTAAAATAGTATATCATATCCCCCGGCATACCGTAAAGCCCAACCTCCATGGATTTCTCAGGCCCAGGCCTGCCCGGAGAGCGTCTCTACTCTTGAAATCCTACCAAACATATGGTATTATAGGACAAAGAACTATGGGGGTATGGATATGAAGATTTCCACAAAAGGGCGGTACGCCCTGCGGCTGATGGTGGACCTGGCTGCCCACGGCGGGGAGGATAACCCGGTTTCCCTGCGGGACGTGGCGGGGCGGCAAAACCTCAGTGATAAATACCTGGAGCAGATCGTCACACCTCTGTCCCGGGCTGGGCTGGTGCGCTCGGTGCGGGGTTCCGGAGGGGGCTATCTTCTCACCCGTCACCCGGAGGAGTACACCGTGGGCGACATTCTCCGGCCTCTGGAGGGGAATTTGGCCCCCGTGGAGTGCGCCACCGATGACGG
>CABPXX010000312.1 GCA_902461475.1 uncultured Eubacteriales bacterium
GGGCGGGCGCACCGTGCAAACGGCTGCGCCCGCCCTTTTTGCGTTTATGGGGTCGCTTTCTTCTTCCGTGGGCCTCTCGGCTTGGAGGTGGGCTTGCGCTTCACCCCGTTGCGGAAGTAGGTGCTTTCGTAGCGGTCAAAGAAAACAAATAATCCGAACCCATCACCGATTGGAAATAGGTTCGGATTATATTGGTTTGGTGCCGGTGGCCGGACTCGAACCGGCACGGTGTCGCCACCGGTGGATTTTGAGTCCACTACGTCTACCAATTCCATCACACCGGCACGGTGCGAGTGGTATTATACTATATTATTTCCCATTTCGCAAGAGAAAATTTTGTCTTTTTCCCTGGTTCCTCTCCGCTGCCAGACTGGAATGTACGGTTTCAGGGATTGACGAAATGGTGCAAAACGTGTACTATATGTATATCTATGGTCAACGGAGGTATCACACCATGGCTCATAAACAAGATCCCAACCTGGTGCACTGTGCATCCTGCGGCGAAGATTACAGTGCTTCATATAAGGCCTGTCCCTTCTGCGGCAGCCCCAATACCCCTTCTCCCCGAGCTGCTGCCTCTCATCAGGGCAACTATGAGTTCGACGGACAGGATGTATTTGACCAGCCCGATTCCCAGCCCACTGCAAAGGGAGGTAAGCGCCTGCAAGGCGCAAGCGGCCAGGCTCCCACTCCGCCCCCGCCCATCAACTGGCCCCGACTGATCACCTTCCTGTGTTCTCTGGTCATCATCGCCGCCGCTCTGGTGATGGTGTTCACCGTGGTTTATCCCCATCTGCGGGATGTGACCAACCCCGATGCCAATCCCTCTGCGTCGGTATCCGTGTCCCCCACCGCCACCCTGTCCCCTGAGGGCCTGGCTTGCATGACCCTGGACACCACCGACATCACCCTCCAGCCCCAGAAGACCCACACCCTCACCGTCACCTTTGACCCCGCCGACTGGGAGGGCACCGTCACTTGGACCTCTTCCGACGAGACCTGCGCTACCGTGGATGAGAACGGCGTGGTCACCAACGTCAACACTTCCGGCACCCAGCGTCGGGCTGTGATCACTGCCACCGCAGGCGGCCAGACCGTGACCTGCACTGTGTACTGCCAGCCCTCCACAGCTGCCGTCACCCCCGCCCCCACCACTGAGCCCCAGCCCACATCCACTCCCACCTCTGAGTCTGGCACCATTTCCAACGGCTCTAAGGGCTCCATCATGAACGCCGCAGGAGGTCTGCGGGTACGCTCCGGTCCTGGCACCAGCTATGATGTCCTGGCCAGCCTGAAAAACGGCGATCCCATCACTGTGGTCTCCGACGCCGGGGACAATTGGTATGAGATCGAGTTCAACGGAAACAACGGCACCAAGACCGGCTACATCATGGGCGACTACATCAACGCCAACTAAATTCAGCTTTTTGTACATAACACCACTGCAAGTTCCCTTGCAGTGGTGTTATTTTTCCATCTTGCAATTCTTTTCCAGCAGTTGTAAACTGTTGGGTGCTTTCTGACAATTCGAGAAAAAGGAGAACTTGAAATTATGAGAGGGTTTCTTGCAGACCTGCGTCGGGAATTTTCCGGCTACAACGGGAAACGCTTTTCCCAGGACCTGATGGCAGGTATCACCGTGGCCGCCGTGGCCCTGCCCTTGGCTCTGGCCTTTGGCGTGTCCTCGGGCGCCGATGCCGCCGCCGGTCTCATCACCGCCATTCTGGGCGGTATCGTCATTGGCTTTTTGTCCGGGGCCTCCTACCAGATCTCCGGCCCCACCGGCGCCATGGCCGCTGTACTGGCGGGTGTGGTGGCCAGTTATGGCCTCCAGGGCGTCTTTGTGGCCACCTTGCTGGCGGGTATCGTGCTGATTCTGGCCGGTGTGCTCCGCCTGGGCCGCCTGGTATCCGTCATCCCCATGCCCGTCATCACCGGCTTCACCTCCGGCATCGCCCTGGTCATCGCTCTGGGCCAGCTGGACAACTTCTTCGGCACCCACGCCGCCCACTCCGGCAACCTGGGCATGGTGCGCACCTACCTGGAGCAGGGCTTCCACCCCCACTGGCAGACCATGGTCATCGGCCTGTTCGTGGTGGTATTTATGATTCTGTGGCCGAAAAAGTGGCAGGCGGTGTTCCCCTCATCCTTGGCGTCCCTCATTGTGGTGCTCATTGCCAACGCCTTCTTAAAGTGGGACGTGGCCGTGGT
>CABPXX010000313.1 GCA_902461475.1 uncultured Eubacteriales bacterium
ATTGTGCCCAGGAGGTGCCGGGGGCGTTGATGTAGTCCACGTCCTCCGGCTTCATGTCTCCGTCGGCCAGGGCCTGGGCCATGGCACGGGCGCCGCCCTCGCCGTTGGGGGCGGGTGCGGTCATGTGGTAGGCGTCACAGGTGACGCCGTAGCCCACCATCTCGGCGTAGATCTTGGCGCCACGGGCCAGAGCGTGCTCCAGCTCCTCCAGCACCAGGATACCGGCGCCCTCGCCCATGACAAAGCCGCTGCGGCGGGCATCAAAGGGCACGGAGGCGGCGTTCTTATCCTCTCCGGTGTGGAGAGCCCGCATGGTGGTAAAGCCGCCGATGGACAGAGGGGTCACGGCGGCCTCGGCCCCGCCGCACACCATCACCGCCGTCTCCAGCTCCCGGATGTGGCGGAAGGCATCGCCCACGGCGTTGGAGCCGCCGGCACAGGCGGTGACAGGGCAAGTGCACATACCCTGGAAGCCCAGGTCGATGGCAATGAGGCCGGCACCCATGTTGGCAATGGCCTCGGGGATGTAGTAGGGGTTAACCCGGTCGAAGCCCTTCTCCAAGCCACGGGTCTGCTCGGCCTCGGTGGTGCCGATGCCGCCCACGCCGCTGGAGACGATGACACCGCACTGGGTCAGGTCCAGCTTCTCCTTCTCCAGGCCGCTGTCGGCAAAGGCCTCCCGGGCGGCCACCATGGCAAACTGGGCATAGCGGGCCATGTGCTTGACCTCCCGCTTATCCAGCACGGTGGTGGGGTCCCAGTTCTTCACCTCGGCGGCCAGCTTCACCTTGCGGTCGGTGGGGTCATAGAGGGTAATGGTGTCGATGCCGCACACGCCCTCCTGCACTGCCTGCCAGCTCTCCGCCACGTTGTGGCCCAGGGGGTTGACAGTGCCCATGCCAGTGATGACAACTCTGCGTTTGTTTCCCATAATTTCCTCCTTGTCTGGTCACATGCCCATGCCGCCGTCCACGCTGAGCACCTGGCCGGTGATGTATCCGGCCCCGTCGCTGGCCAGGAAGGCCACGGCCTTGGCCACATCTTCGGGGGTGCCTGCCCGGCGGGCGGGGATGGTGGTGAGCATGGCCTCCCGGGCCTGTTCGGGCAGGGCGGCGGGCATATCGGTGGCGATGTAGCCGGGGGCCACAGCGTTGACGGTGATGCCCCGTCCGGCCAGCTCCTTGGCCAGGGACTTGGTCATACCGATGACGCCAGCCTTGCTGGCGCAGTAGTTGACCTGGCCGGGGTTGCCCCGCAGGGCCACCACGGAGCTGAGGTTGACGATGCGGCCATACTTGGCCTTCATCATGGGCCGGGTCACCGCCTTCATGCACAAAAAGGTGCCTTTCAGGTTGGTGCTCACCACGGCGTCAAAGTCCTCTTCCTTCATGGTCATGGCCAGGCCGTCCCGGGTAATTCCGGCGTTGTTGACCAGGATGTGCACCCCGCCCAGCTCTTTGACGGCGGTGTCCACCAGGTTCTTCACGGCCTCGGCGTCGGTGACGTCACCCTTGAAGCTGCGCGCCTCCACACCCAGCTCGGTGAGGGCGGCCAGGGTCTCCTGAGCGGCGGCATCGTTGCCGGCGTAGGAGAACACCACATTGGCCCCCTGGGCGGCCAGTTCCAGGCAGATGGCTCGGCCAATGCCCCGGCTGCCGGTGACGATGGCCACTTTTCCCTTCAATGACATGGTCGAATCCCTCATTTCAGCGCCTGGACCAGGGCCTGAACATCGGCCACGGTCTCCACGGCATAAGTCTTGATCTCGGGGGTGGTCTTGCGCACAAAGCCGCTGAGCACCTTCCCCGGTCCGATTTCTACGATGGTGTCCACACCCAACTCAGCCAGACGGCGGATGGTGTCCTCCATGTACACAGAGGACTGAACCTGGCGCTCCAGCAGGGCGGGAATGGTGTCGTCGGGGCCCTTCTCACGGCCCAGACAGTTGAAGAGCACGGGCACCTGCATCTCGCCAAAGGTCTCCCCCTTGAACTTCTCCGCCAGGGCGTCCCCGGCGGGCTTCAACAGGGGGGTGTGGAAGGGTCCGCTGACCTTCAGGGGCATGCAGCGGCGGGCACCCATCTCCTTGGCCAGGCGGGCGGCCTCGTCCACCGCCTCCTGGTGGCCGCCGAGAACTAACTGGCCGGGGCAGTTGTAGTTGGCGATGCACACCACGCCCAGAGCGCCGGCCTGCTCACAGGCCTGCTCC
>CABPXX010000314.1 GCA_902461475.1 uncultured Eubacteriales bacterium
CCAGGGGGTTCCTCAGGGCCCACCCCGGCCACCTGACCGGCCATGAAGCTGCCGGTGTCCACGTCGCCGTCAAACACAGCCCGGCGCAGAGAGCCCAGAGTCAGCTTCTCCAGCTCCTCCAGGGGCAGGTGATCCTTCTCCATGCGCACATACTCCCGGGCCATCTTGTTCTTCAGCACCCGCACGGGAGCCCCGGTGGTGCGGCCGGTGACAATGGTGTCGGTGGCGCTGGCCTTGATGACCGCCTTCTTGTAGTTTTCATGGATGGGGCACTCCTCGCTGGCCAGCAGGCAAGTGCCGATCTGAGCGCCGCAGGCACCCAGGGCAAAGGCAGCGGCCAGCTGACGGCCGTCGGCGATGCCGCCGGCGGCGATGACGGGGACAGACACGGTGTCCACCACCTGGGGCACCAGGGCCATGGTGGTCATCTCACCCACATGTCCGCCGCTCTCGGTGCCCTCGGCGATGAAGCCGTCCACACCCAGACGCTCCAGGCGCTTGGCCAGGATGGGGGCAGCCACCACGGGGAAGACCCGGATGCCAGCCTCTTTCCAGGCGGGGACGTACTTGCCGGGGTTGCCGGCGCCAGTGGTGACCACAGCCACCCCCTCCTCCACCACGACCTTGGCCAGGTCGTCGATGTGGGGGTTCATGAGCATGAGGTTGACGCCGAAGGGCTTGTCGGTGTGCTCCTTGGCGATGCGAATTTCACGGCGCAGGGTCTCAGCGTCCCAGCCGCCGGAGCCCACCAGACCCAGAGCGCCGGCGTTGGACACAGCGGCGGCGAAGGCGCCGGTGGCGATGTTGGCCATACCGCCCTGAATCAAAGGAAACTCAATTCCCAGCAGTTCATTTAACTTCATATCTGTTCAATCCTCCATTCTCAGCCCTGGGCCACTTCCAGCAGAGCGCCCGCCCAGGTCAGTCCGCCGCCGAAGCCCACGCACAGGACCTTATCTCCGGGCTTCACGTCTCCGTTTTGCACCAGCTCGTCCAACAAAATGGGCACGCTGGCCGCCGAGGTGTTGGCGGTATGTTCGATGTTGCCGGTGCACTTGGCCGGGTCTACCCCCAGCTTCTTCACGGCAAAATTGATGATTCTCTGGTTGGCCTGATGGAGCACAAAGCGGTCCACCTGGTCCAGGGTGATGCCCGCCTTCTCCGCCACTTCCCGGGCGCACCGGGGCAGGGCCTCCACGGCGAAACGGAACACATCCTGTCCCTCCATGTGAATCACAGAGGGCTCACCCTTGTTGACCCCGGGGATGGTGAGCACCCGGTCGTTGCCCCGGCAGCCCAGCACGGCGTGGATGGAGGGGGAGTCCTCCCGCCACTGAACCAGGGCAGCGCCAGCGCCGTCTCCGAAGAGCACGCAGGTGCTGCGGTCCGTCAGGTCCATGACCCGGCTGAGCACCTCAGCCCCCAGCACCAGGGCGTACTTGCGCTTTGCGGCGGCCAGCAAGCACTCGGCGGTGTGCAGGGCGTAGACAAAGCCGGAACAGGCGGCATTCAAGTCAAAGCAGATGGTGTCCTCCTGGAACCCCAGCTCCTTTTGCAGCACGCAGGCGGTGGCGGGGGTCAGGTGATCCTGGGTGAGGGTGGCCACCAGGCACACCCCGATCTGCTGGGGGTCAATGCCCCCCCGCTCCAGGGCCTTGCGGGCGGCGTCCAGACACAGGCTGGTGTGGCACTCCTCCCCCCGACAGTGGTGGCGGGCACCGATGCCGGTGCGGGTCCGAATCCACTCGTCGCTGGTGTCCACGATTTTCTCAAAATCCTGGTTGGTTATGACATGCTGGGGCAGGGCACTGCCCGTGGCCAGCAATTTGATGCCACTCATGTGCGCTCCTTTCTCAGGGCCTTTGCGCCCATGGCTCTAAATTTTTCATATCGACCGGTGAACAGGGCGTGGCCGCTCATGCGGCTCAGGCCCGCCAACTCCTCCTGGAGCACCCGGTCCAAGGTGTGTACCATAGCGGCCACATCGGTGTGGGCTCCGCCAGCGGGCTCAGGGATCACCCGGTCGATGACCCCCAGCTCCAAGAGGTCGGCGGCGGTGAGCTTCATCACCTCGCAGGCCTCGTCACTGCGAGAGGCATCCTTCCACAAGATGGCCGCAAAGCCCTCGGGAGAGAGGACGGAATACACGGCGTTTTCCAGCATCAGCACCCGGTTACCCACGCCCAGGGCCAGGGCGCCGC
>CABPXX010000315.1 GCA_902461475.1 uncultured Eubacteriales bacterium
TGAGGAGGAGGGGCAGGGGCCCCCCCCGCCCCGCGCCCGCCATTGTGGCGGCCCTGGAAGCTGGCCTGGAGCAGGCAGGCCTGCCGGGAGACAGCGTGGTGCTGGTGGAGGACACCACCCGGGCCTCGTCCACGGAACTTATGCAGGCCAACGGCCTGGTGGACCTGCTCATTCCCCGGGGGGGAGCGGGGCTTATTCGGGCCTGTGTGGAGCAGGCCACCGTCCCCGTCATCCAGACGGGCACCGGCATCTGCCATGTGTATGTGGACGAAGCGGCCGACTTGAATATGGCCCTGAACATTTTGGAGAACGCCAAGTGCTCCCGGCCTTCCGTGTGCAACGCCTGCGAGGTGTGCCTGGTGCATCGAGAAGTGGCAGAGCAGTTCCTGCCCATGGTCTATGCCAGACTGGTAAAAGGGCGGCAGGCCAACCCGGTGGAGCTGCGGCTGGATGCTCGGGCCGCCGCCATCATCCCCGGCACCCCGGCGGGGGACCAGGGCTTCGACACGGAGTTTTTGGACTATATCCTGGCGGTGGGAGTGGTAGACAGCGTAAGTGAGGCCATCGACCACATCAACGCCCACTCCACCGGCCACAGCGAGGCCATCATCACTTCCGATGAGGCCGCCGCCCGGGCCTTTACCACCCAGGTGGACAGCTCCTCGGTGTACTGGAACGCCTCCACCCGATTCACCGATGGGGGCCAGTTTGGCCTGGGCTGTGAGATGGGTATCTCCACCCAGCGCCTCCACGCCCGTGGCCCCATGGGTCTGGGCGAGCTGTGCACCTATAAGTACATCGTCCGGGGAGACGGACAGACCAGATAAGAGAAAAAAGGGACGGAAACCAACGGTTTCCGTCCCTTTGCTTATGGAGTTAATTCCCCAACTGGTCCACCACACCGGGCAGCTTGGAGGGATCACCCACGGCCAGCAGCACCGTGTTGCCCTGGCGGCGAATCACGCCGCCCTCCAGGCGGGGCACAGCGGCGGGGGTGTAGTTCTTGGCGGTTTTCAACTGGTTGTCCAGCCGCTTCTCACAGGCGGTCTCAGCGGTCTTGGCGGCCTCTTCGTCGGTGAGGACCAGGATGGTCAGCTCGTCGGCGCTCACCGAGGTGTTGGAGGCCAGGTAGCTCACGCCGTCCTGAATGGTGTCCCGGTCGATGTCATAGAGCATGGCCACGGTGTCCAGGTCGATCTTGCCCATCTCACCGTCCAACACCCCGGCGTCCAGCAGCACCTGGGCGTCGTCCACGGTGTAACCGGAGGAGGTTTTGGGGGCGCTGTTGGAGCAACCCACCAGGCTGACCGCCAGCAGGGCGGCGAACAATACTGCCAATTTCTTTCTCATAATGGATGCACTTCCTCTGATCATTTTTGGGGGTTACTTCCGGCTGGCGTCAAAGCTCTGGAAGCTCAAGGTGTGGCTGGCCATGTAGTCCACCCAGCGGCGGTAGGCGCTGGGGACAAAGTGGACGCCGTCGGAGGCCAGGTCTGCGGGCAGGGAGCCGTTTTGGTCCCGGTACACGGAGGCGGTGTCGATGAGCGCCACTTTGTACTGGGCCGCCAGATCTTTGATGATCTGGTTAAAGGTCGCTGCGTTGGTGTTGTTCAGAGAGGGGTCCAGCTTGTTTTTCTGAGCCACCTCTTCATTCACCGGGGGCAGGGTCTGGAGGTAGATGACGGCATTGGGCTGAATCTCATTGACCCGCTGCAACAGCTTGGACATCCCCGAGCGGAAGCTGGCCGCGGGATAGCCCAGCTCGTTGATGCCCATCATGATGTATACGCTCTGGTACTGCTTTCGGGCCAGAGCCTCCAAAATGGTGTATTTCTGGCCGTCAATGGTCACTACTTTGTAGTCCTCGTCGTCCACCCGGAACACGTTCATGCCCCGGGAGTAGAAGAAATCGCCGTATTTCAGGCCGCTGTAGGCCTGGAGGCCCTCGGTGCGGGAGTCACCCAGGAACGCGGCGGTGGAAAACCAGCTGTCATCCACTTGGGCGCTCTCCGGCACAAAGGTGCCCAAGGTGTAGGTGCCATTGTAGGAGTTGTGGTTGGGCTTGGGTGTGGGTGCCGGGGTAGGCGGGGCAGAGGGCGCCTGAGTGGGCACGGGCGTGGGGGTAGGCACAGGGGTAGGTGCGGCGGTGATGGCCGCCGGGCGCTGGGTCTGGACCGCCGCGCTGGCGG
>CABPXX010000316.1 GCA_902461475.1 uncultured Eubacteriales bacterium
CCGCCGGTGTAGGCAAACAGGTTCAGCACCGAAATGGGGCGGCCCGCCCGGCGGATGAGGTCCTGGGCAAAGTCCCAGTTGGCCGCCTGCTCGGGGAACACGCCGGTATGTTTAAAGTTCATCAGGCCCACGTTCAGGGTCAGTTCTTTATAGTGAATCTGCCACCGCTCGGGCACCTGCTTGGAGGCCCACTGGCCGCCTCCGGTGTGGGAGCGGGAATAGCGGGGCGTTTTTTCGTCCCAGCCCTTGTTCTGGCGGGGGGTATTCCAAATGGCCTGGGGGTCCGGGCGCACCAGCAGGTGAGAGCCCCAACGCTCCAGTTTTTCTCCACGGCCGCAGTCCAGCAGCTCATAATCTTTCCAATTTTTGGCCAACCACATGAGCACATTCTCCTCATTATATAATCAACGTATTATACTACACAGGTGGGAATTAGTCAAACCCGTGGGGGACGAAAAAACACCCCACGGAAGGGGGAACATTCCGTGGGGTGAGGGGGATTAAACTTCGATGGGATAGGTCCCGGTAAAGCACCCGTCGCAGAACCCGCAGTCGGCCTGGGGGGCGATCTGGTGCAGGGCCTCCAGAGACAAGAAGTGGAGGGAATCGGCCCCAATCATCTCCCGCATCTCCTCCTGAGTGTAGTTACAGGCGATGAGGGCGTCCCGGTCGGGAATATCGGTGCCGAAGTAACAGGGGGCGATGAAGGGCGGGGCGGAGGAGTACATGTGTACCTCCGTGGCCCCCGCCTCCTGGAGCAGGGATACAATCTGTTTGGAGGTGGTGCCCCGGACAATGGAGTCGTCCACCATCACCACTCGCTTGCCTGCCACGCAGCTGGCCAGAGACCCCAGCTTGATGCGCACCGCCTGCTCCCGGCTCTCCTGGCCGGGGGTGATGAAGGTGCGGCCAATGTAGCGGTTTTTCACCAGGCCCACCCCATAGGGGATGCCGGACTCCTCGGCAAAGCCCATGGCGGCGTCCAGCCCGGAGTCGGGCACGCCGATGACCACGTCCGCCTCCACGGGGAACTCCCGGGCCAGCAGCCGCCCGGCGTTGCGCCGGGCCAGGTGCACCGACTGGCCGCACAGCACCGAGTCGGGGCGGGCGAAGTAGATATACTCGAAGATGCACATATGGCTGGAGGAACCCTGACAGTTCTCCCGGATGGAGCGCACCTGGGTGCCCTCCACCACTACGATTTCGCCGGGGTCCAGCTCCCGCTCGAACTGGGCGCCCACGGCGTGGAGGGCGCAGCTCTCGGAGGCGAAGATCACCGCATCCCCCCGGCGGCCCATGCACAGGGGACGGAAGCCCCAGGGGTCCCGGACGGCGATGAGCTTCTGGGGGGACATGACCAGCAGGGAGAAGGCGCCCCGCAGGCCCTTCACGGCCCGGCACACTGCCTCCTCGGCGGAGGCGCAGCGCAGCCGCTCCTGGGCAATGGCGTAGGCGATGAGCTCGGAGTCGGTGGTGGTCTGGAAGATGGCGCCCCGGTATTCAAAGAAGGTGCGCAGTTCGGCGGTGTTCACCAGGTTGCCGTTGTGAGCCACCGCCAGGGTGCCCTTGACGTACTTGAGGGTCAGGGGCTGGGCGTTTTCCCGCTGCCCGCCGCCGGTGGTGGCGTAGCGCACATGGCCCACGGCCATGGTGCCATTGAGACGGTCCAGCACGTCGGGGTGGAACACGTCTCCCACCAGGCCCACATCCTTGTGGAAGGAGAGCACCCGCTGGTTGATGGTGGCGATGCCACAGGCCTCCTGCCCCCGGTGCTGGAGGGCGTACAGGCCGTAATAGGTGGTGCGGGCACAGTCCCCGTGGGGGTCGCTGATGCCGAACAATCCGCATTCCTCGTGAATGGACATAGTCATTCCTCCTGGGAAAAAATCAAATGGGCGCTGTGACCACAATGGCCACAGCGCCCTTGCTGTCGTCATACGCCCATTATAGCGGAGTAGACGGGAGCTTGTCAATCTGCGAATTGCCGAAAAATGGCTCTTAGCGCAAGGTGGCGCCCAGCTCAGAGGCCAGGGCGGCCAGAATGTGCTGCACCTCGGTCTCCGCCTCTTCGCCGGTGAGGGAGCGGTCGTCGGCCCGGAGGGTGAGGTTGAAGGCCACGGACTTCTTGCCGTCCTCCACGCCCTTGCCCCGGTAGATGTCGAAGAGGGTCACCTGTTTCAGCAGGC
>CABPXX010000317.1 GCA_902461475.1 uncultured Eubacteriales bacterium
AGCGAGACACAAGTGGAAGCCATCATTCAACGCCTGGCCCAGGAGTTTTCCGTCCAGGCCAAGCATGTGGAAAACGTCATCAACCTTCTGGGCGAGGGAAACACCGTCCCCTTCATCGCCCGGTACCGCAAGGAGATACATGGCGGCATGGATGACCAGCTCATCCGCCAGCTGGCCGACCGTCTGCAATACCTGCGGGGGCTGGACAAGCGGCGTCAGGAGGTAAAAACCGCCATTGAGAACCAGGGCAAGCTCACCGAAGAGCTGGCCCTGGCCATCGACGCCGCCCAGACCTTGGCGGAGGTGGAGGACTTGTACCGCCCCTACCAGCAGAAGCGGCGCACCCGTGCCACCATGGCCAAGGAGAAGGGGCTGGAGCCTCTGGCCCAGACCCTCTATGACCAGAAGCGGGATTGTCCTGACCCGGAGACCCTGGCCCAGGACTTTATCAATCCCGACCTGGGGGTGGAGGACGTGGCCACAGCCCTGCAAGGGGCGTCTGACATCGTGGCGGAGTGGATTTCCGACGATGCGGACATCCGCAAGACCCTGCGCACCCTCTACGGCAAAAAGGCCATGCTGGTGTCCAAAGCCGCCGCCAGGGAGCCGGAGGACACCGTCTACCGCCTCTATTATGAGTTCTCCGCCCCGGTCAGCAAGGTGATGGGCCACCAGGTGCTGGCCATCAACCGGGGGGAGCGGGAGGACATCTTGAAGGTGTCCGTGGATATGGACGAGGAGGAGGCCCTGGTGGTGGTGCGCCGCCAGGTTGTGCGCCCCGGTACCCCCGCCATGGCCTTTGTGAAAGCGACCGCGGAGGATGCCTACCGCCGCCTCATTGCCCCCTCGCTGGAGCGGGAGGTGCGCAGCGACCTCACCGAGAGGGCCTCGGAGGGGGCCATCGGCCAGTTTGCGCTAAACCTCAAGCCCTTACTGATGCAGCCCCCGGTGAAGGGCCATGTGACCATGGGCCTGGACCCCGGCTACCGCATGGGATGCAAGGTGGCGGTCATCGACCCCACGGGCAAGGTGCTGGATACCACCGTGGTCTATCCCACCCACGGGGAGCGGGGCAAGCAGGAGGCTATCACCAAGCTCTCCGCCCTGGTGAAGAAGCACCACGTGCAGCACATCGCCATTGGCAACGGTACCGCCAGCCGGGAGACCGAGCAGATGGCGGTGGAGATGATTGGAAAACTCAACTGCGGCGTCACCTATATGATGGTCAACGAGGCGGGGGCTTCGGTGTACTCTGCCTCCAAGCTGGCCGCCGAGGAGTTCCCTGACTTTGACGTGAATCTGCGCTCGGCGGTGTCCATCGCCCGCCGCCTCCAGGACCCCCTGGCCGAGCTGGTGAAGATCGACCCCAAGAGCATCGGCGTGGGCCAGTATCAGCACGACATGCCCCAGGCCCGTCTGGGTGAGGCCCTGGACGGGGTGGTGGAGGACTGCGTCAACGCCGTTGGCGTGGATGTGAACACCGCCTCGGCTCCGCTGCTGGCCCGGGTGGCGGGTCTGACCCAGACCACCGCCAAGAACATGGTCAAGTACCGGGAGGAGAATGGCCCCTTCACCACCCGCAAGCAGATTTTGAAGGTGCCCAAGCTGGGCCCCAAGGCCTTTGAGCAGTGCGCCGGATTTTTGCGAGTGCCTGAGAGCAAATCCCCCCTGGACAACACCGCCGTCCACCCGGAGAGCTACGCCGCCGCCCAGAAGCTGCTGGAGCTGTGCGGCTACACCATGGAGCAGGTGAAGGCGGGTACCCTCCAGGACTTGCTGGACAAGGTGAAGGCCTACGGCGTGGAGCGTGCAGCGGAGGCCTGCGGCGTGGGTGTGCCCACCCTGCTGGACGTGGCTTCCGAGCTGATGAAGCCGGGACGTGACCCCCGAGACGAGCTGCCTGCCCCGGTGCTGCGCACCGATGTGCTGGAGATCAAGGACCTGAAGCCGGGCATGGAGCTCAAGGGCACCGTGCGCAACGTCATCGACTTCGGGGCCTTTGTGGACATTGGCGTCCACCAGGATGGCCTGGTGCACATCAGCCAGATCTGCGACCGCTTCATCAAGCACCCCTCTCAGGTCCTGTCTGTGGGTGACGTGGTGACGGTGTGGGTCAAAGAGGTGGACGAGAAGAAAAAGAGAATCTCCCTGACCATGAAGGGAGC